>JAJXZP010000323.1 GCA_021779995.1 bacterium
CCCTGCGGCGAGAGCATGGATCTCGGACCTGCCGAGGGCGCCGCGGCAGAGACCGGCTCGGCGGAGGGCGCCGCGGCAACGGGCGCCGCGGCGGAAACCGGCTCGGCGGCGGGCGCCGCGGTGGCGGCCGGCGCCGCGGCGGGCGCTGCGGCAGAGACCGCAGCGGCAGCGACCGGCCCGGCTGACACCGCGGCGGCCGAGCAAAAAGGCGGCGAGGAGAGCGTCTCTCCGGCCTGAGCTACCGCGCGAGGAGGACCCTGTCCGCCAGCTCCTCCGCCGCGGCTTTCCCGACGAGGGCCTCGACGATCGCGTACGCGAACTCGCCTGAGCAGCCCGCCGCTCGGCTCGTGATGAGATTCCCGTCCACGACTACGCGATCTTTCCTGAACTCCGCCCCGCTCACCCGAGTCTCCGTGCCGGGAAAGCCGGTGAATCTGCGGCCTGCGAGGATGCCGCAGGCTTCGTGCAGGACGACCGCGGGGGCGGCGCAGATGGCCGCCACGAGTCCGCCCGCGGCGAAGTGCCGCCGCACCAGTTCGACGACCGCCGGGCTCGCCGCCAGATTGTCGGCTCCCTTGCCGCCGCCCGGCACGATCAGGCAGTCGACCGCTTCCGAAAACTCGGACAGCTCCATGTCGGCGCGCACGAGGATGCCGTGGCCTCCCTCGACGATCGAGCCGGCGAGGCCGGCGGTTTTCACTTCGACGCCGGCTCGGCGCAGGTAATCGACGGGCGTGAGCGCCTCGACTTCCTCGAAGCCCTCGGCCAGCAGGACCAAGGCTTTCTTCATGGTTGGCCTCCAGGCCGAATGTACGCTTCGCGCGAGGGAAGGGCAAGGCTCCGGTCGCTCGGCGCCGGGAACCCGCGCCTCAGGCCACCGGCTCCCTGCCGGGCGCGGCGGGGGTCGGGGCGGACCTCCTCGGCGCGAGACTGTCCGAAGCTGGTCTCGCCGGTGCGGCCCCTCTCGGAAGGGCCGCGGCTCTCGGCCGCGGCCGCGGATTCCGGCGCCGGCCGCGGCGTCCAGACCGATTCCGCGGCGGCCGCGAGGTAGGGCTCGGTCTCGCCGGGCCGCGTGGCGTAGGCGCCGTGGAGGCAGCGATCTGCCTCGGCCCGGAAGGCCGGCCGCACGGTGGAGCCGTACTCGACCTCGTGCTTGAACTGGCCGCGGAGCCGGGTGAGCTTGGCCTGGCGGCGCGCTTCGGGAGGCATGGACTCGATCGCCCAGGCGAGGTAGTTCACGTTGTTGACGTGGCCGTTCGTGTCGATGTCGGAGAGTCTGACTTCGAAGCTCCGGCTCGCCTCGACCGATTCGGGGCCCGGGCCCTCGACGGCCCCGAGTTCCAGGTCGCCGGCCGGAGGGCCGCCCGGCCGCCAGGCCTCGACGATGTCGGGGAGCACCGGCACCGGGCGGCGCCGCTCGAGGCTGAAGAAGAGCCAGAGCGAGCGGGCGAAGCCGAGCAGCTCGCCCGAGGGGCTCAGGATGCGGTACTCGCGCGTGCCGTAGAAGTTCTTCGTCCCCGAGCACCAGCTCTCGATCGAGAAGGCCTCGCGGTAGGAGGGATAGCGCCGCATCTCGATGCCGCCGCGCAGGAGTATCCAGCCGTAGCCCTCCGAGACGAGGCGGTAGACGTCCCAGCCGGATTCCTCGCAGTGGGAGAAGGCGGTTTCCTCGAGGAGGTTGAGGATGGTGACGGGCGTCGCCTCGGCGTAGGCGTCCATCTCGTAGTAGCGCAGGCGGAAATCCCGCCGGTGGATGATGGGGCTTTCCATGACGGTTGTTCGACACCGCGGACGCCGCCCGGGTTGCGTCCGGGCCCGCGTTGCGCCGCGGCCCTAACCGCTGCCCTCGCCGTGCCGAGAGTCCCGCCGCGCCGAGAGCCGCGGCGAAGGCGGCGGCGCGAAGGCCCGGCTCCTTCAGGTCGGGCGGCGCCTCACCTGAAGCTCTTCCTGGGGCGCCTCTTCGAGGGCGTGCCGGCGCTTCACGGACTCGTAAAAGAAGGCCTGGGCCGAAAAGGGCTTTTCGTCGGCGGAGGGGGCGACGCGCGTCCAGGTCGCGTCGGATCCGAGGCGGTGCGCCTTGGAGTTGTCCTTGAAGTAGGCCTCCAGAATTTCGCGCACCCTGGCCGCGATCTCGTCGTCGAGCACGGGGAACATGAGCTCGATGCGCCGTTCGAGGTTGCGCGGCAGCCAGTCGGCGCTCGACAGGTATATCTCCTCGGCCCCTCCGTTGCGGAAATAGACAATCCGGGAATGCTCGAGGTAGCGGCCCACCACGCTCACGACGGTGATGTTCTCGGAAAGCCCCGGCACGCCGGGCAGGAGGGCGCAGATGCCGCGGATATTGAGCAGCACGGTCACGCCGGCCGCGCTGGCGCGGTAGAGCGCGTCGATCACGTCGGTGTCGGCCAACGCGTTCAGCTTGGCCATGATGAGCCCGGGGGACTCGGGCGTGGAGCGCTGGGTCTCGCGGTCGATCATCGAGATGAGGCGCGACTTGAGGTCGAAGGGCGCCACCGCCAGGCGGCGCAGCTCCTGCACCGCCGAGTAGCCGGTGATCATGTTGAAGAAGACCGAAGCCTCGCGGCAGAGCTCCTCGTCGACGGTGAAGATCGAGAGATCGGCGTACAGGCGCGCCGTCCGCTCGTTGTAGTTGCCGGTGGACAGATGGAGGTAGCGGCGGATGGCGCCGCTTTCCTCCCGGCGCACGACCAGGGCGGCCTTCGCGTGCACCTTGAGCCTCGCCACCCCGTAGACGACTATGGCCCCCGCCTGCTCGAGCCTGCTCGACCAGGCGATGTTCTTTTCCTCGTCGAAGCGGGCCTTCAGCTCCACGAGCACCGCGACCTGCTTGCCGTTGCGCGCCGCCCGGGTGAGGGCGCGGACGATGGGCGAGTTGCCCGAGGTGCGGTAGAGCGTCATCTTGATGGCGAGCACGGAGGGGTCGTCGGCCGCCTCGTCGAGGAAGCGCAGGACCGGATCGAAGGACTCGTAGGGCGGGTGGAGGAGGAGATCGCGTTTGACGATCTCGCCCCAGATGGAGGAGCCCTCCGGCGGTTCCAGGCTGTGCACGGGCGGCCAGGGTTCGTCGTACAGCCGCGACGAGACATGCGCCGGCAGCGAGTTCGAGGAAGCGAGTTCGAGAAAGCCGCGCAGGTCGACGGGGCCCTGCAGCGGATACAGGTCCTCGTTTTCGAGGCGGAGGGAGACGCGCAGCCGCTCGACGAGGATGCTGGACCGGCCCACGTAGCTCAGGCGGACGGCGTAGGAGTTCTGCCGTCCGGCGAGGACTTCCTCCATGGCGGCGATGAAGTCCTCGTCGCGCTCCTCGTCGACCCCGAAGTCGGCGTCGCGGGTGACCTTGAACAAGAGGGTCTCGCGGATCGTCCAACCGGGGAAGAGCCGGGGGCCGAAGGCGGCCACGATCTCGTCGGCCAGGGCGAAGCGCTGCGCCGTTGCCTGCGAAGGCATGCGGACGAAACGATCGATGTTCGGCGGCACCTGCACGACCGCGATCTTGGCCGTGCGCTGGGCCTCGCCGCTTCCGACTTCTTCGTCGATGAGGAAGGCGACGTGGAGCCGCAGGTTTCCGGTGAAGGGGAACTCCTCCTCCTCGTCGTCGTCCTGGACGCGCAGCGGCGTGAGCAGCGGGAAGATGCGCTCGGTGAAGTACGACTCGAGCCATCGCTTTTCGGCCTGAGTCCAGGCGGCGGGCGGCACTATCGCCAGGCCCTCGCGCTCGAGGGCGGGGAGAACCTCGTCCAGGCACGCGTACTGCCGCCCGACGATCTGCCGGCAGCGCTCCGAGATGACTTTCAGGAGCTCCGCGGGGCGGAGTCCCGACGAATCGGGCGCGGCTTCGTTCGCCCTGATCTGGGCCTTCACGGCGGCGACGCGGACCATGAAGAACTCGTCGAAATTGGAGGTGACGATGGAAAGAAATTTCAGCCGCTCGAGCAGCGGCGTCTTCCGGTCGAGGGCCTCCTCGAGCACGCGGGCGTTGAACTCCAGCCAGGAGAGCTCGCGGTTGATGTAACGTTCGTTCGGCATCGTTCCTCCTACGCGAGTATGGGCTCGAGCCCGAAGACTTCCTCGAACATGTCGCCCTTCTCGGCGAGCGAGAGTCGCTCGAGCGAGAAGTCGCCTCCGCCCTCCGAACGCATCACGAGGCGGTCGTCGTGCCGCTCGACGGTGAGATTGCGGACGCGCTGGTCGTGTCCGCGGTCGAGGGCGTCGGCGATGCGCAGGATGGCGCCGAGTTTCATGACGACGATCCGGTCCTCGCGGGGAAGGGCGATGTAGTTGACGTGCGTGCTGGCCGGCGGGGACTTCCGGTGGTAGCGCACGACATTGGATACGATCGTGAGGTCCGAGCGGTTGAGCCCGAAGATCTCGGAGTTGGCGACGATGTACTCGCCGTGCTTGTGGTGGCCCGAGGTCCGGATGAAGGTGCCGATGTCGTGGAGGAGCGAGGCCGTCTCGAGCAGCAGGCGCTCGTGCGGACCGAGGCCGTGCTCGTGCGAGAGGGCGTCGAAGAGCCGCAGGGCCAGGTCGGTGACCTGGCGCGCGTGGTCCTCGTCGTAGCGGAACTTGCGGCCCAGGGCGGCCGCGCTGGCGACGACCTGGCGGTGCATCTCGGAGGCGAGCTCGGTGTCGAAGCCGCGGGCGGTCGAGAGGAGCACGCCCTCCCGGATGGAGACATTGGGCACGACGACGGTCTCCGCCCCGGTCCGCTCGAGGAAGAGGCTTTCGAGCTGGAGGCCCGGGCCGATTCCCTCCGCCTCCGACCAGGGCACCCGCAGGCGAGCCACGCATTCCTCGGGCGAAAGCGCGGACACTTCCTCGGCGAAGGCGACGAAGGCCGCGCGCGGAATCACGGAATAGCCCTCGGCGGGTTCCCTGCCCACGCGCGCGGCCGCGAGCCGCGCGTCGCTGCCGACCACGATGAAGGTCTTCACCGATTCGAGGGGGAGTTCCGCGTCGAGATTGTCGCAGGCGGTGCGGACATTGTCTTCGAGGAACTGCTTGAGGTACTCGGGCGAGGCGCCGGCGCCCCGCACCTGCTCGTCCACGCGGACCGTGCCGATGTGCAGGGAATGGGCGCCGGCCATGCGCCCGCGCCGCAGGAGCATGATCTCGGTGGAGCCGCCGCCGACCTCGAGGATCATGGCGTTGTAGCGCGAGAGCAGGGCGCGGTCGGTCCGGAGCGCGTGCTGCACGCCGAGATACATGAGGTGGTTCTCCTCGATGTCCTCGATCACGATGACGCGGAACCCCGTCTGCAGGGATACGCGGTCGACGAAGGTGTCGCGGTTGGTCGCCTCGCGGAGCGCGCTCGTCGCTATGACGCGGGCGTCCTTGGGCGCGAGGCCGTAGGCGCGCAGCAGCTCGCGGAAGCCCGAGAGGACGGCGATGCTCTCGCGCATGCCCTCGCGGCTGATGTAGCCCGAGGTGAAGACATCTCGGCCCACGCGGCTGGGCTTGCCCGCCCGGTCGACCACCTTGAAGCCTCTCTCGCTGTCGATTTCCGCGACGACGAGCCTGATGCCCGTCGAGCCGATCTCGATGACGGCGATGCAGCGGCTCTGCTCCGGCTTTTCCGCGAGCGGAGCGTCGGAGGTCTTCACGCTCCGACTCCCTCGGCGGCGAAGAAGGCCGCTCCGGTGGGCACCGCGAGGTCGCCGAGCTCCGACAGCAGTATCTCGGCGGTGCCGGCCAGTCCCGGCATGAGGTGGTCGTTCATCGACTCGACGGCCTTGTCGCGGAATTTCTCGCCGAAGCGCGAGACCACGCCGCCTCCGAGGACTATGGCCTCGGGATTGAGAATGTGGACGATATTCGCGAGACCGACGCCGAGCCAGAAGGCCGCCCGATCGACCGCTTTCTTTATATACTTGTCCCCGGCGCCGAGGGAGGCCTCGAAGGCCGAGCTGCGGTACTTGCGGATGTCGGTGCCGGCCGCGTCCAGCATGCCGGGCGCCTTGCCCGAAGCGGCCAGGGCCACGGCGTCCTTGGCCATGGCGGTGCGCGAGGCGAGGGCCTCGAGGCAGCCGTAGTTGCCGCAGCCGCAGAGGGACCCGCCCTCGTGGATGATCATGTGGCCCACCTCGCCCGCGGAGCCGGAGGAGCCCCGGAACAGCTTGCCGTCGATGACGATGCCGCCCCCTATGCCTGTGCCGAGGAAGACGGCCACCGCGTTGGTCTTGCCGCGGAGAACCCCGGCGCGCAGCTCGCCGTACGCGCCGGCCTGCACGTCGTTGTCGAGGTAGGCGGGGGCGCCGAAGAGGTTCTCCAGCTCCTGGCCCAGATTGTAGTCCTTGAAGCCCATGTTCGGCGTATACCGCACGATGCCCTTGGCGCGGTCGAGCGGGCCCGGCACCGCGACGCCGACGCCCCCGAGCGCGAGGCCGGGCCCCGCCGCCTCGAGACAGAGCCGCACCGCCTCCGACAGGGCGCCGACGACCTTCTTGGCGTTCGCCTCGCGGGGGGTCTTCATTTTCTCGGTGGAGATCGGGCGCATCTTGGCGTCGTACGCCGCCGCCATGATCTTTGTCGCGCCGAGATCCACACCTACGAAGACTCGATCATCTTTGGCCATGCTTCGTCTCCTGTCGTCAAGTCGTCCCGCAGCGGATCGTTCGGCCTTCATTGTATAATGCGAGCGCCCTGTTCGGCAATGAAAGCGAGGCGCCCGGCCCCGCCGGGTCCGATATTGCGAAACAGGGCTCCCGGAGTGTAGACTCGCCGCATGAAAGGCCGGCACAACCGTCTAGTCCTCGTTCTCGCCGCGGCGCTCGCGGCCGCGCTCTCGAGCGCGACGCTCGCCTCCTGCTCGCCGCACCTGGGCTGGGGCCTGGTACTCTGGAGCTCGCCTCAGGGTTCCTTGCCCGCCGGAAGCATCGTGCCCGTCTATATCAGATCGAACATCGAAAAGCTGTACGTCGTCGGCGTGCCCAGGACCTCGACGAAGGTCGAGCTACCCCTATGGCAGATCGAGCTGTTCTCCTCCCGCGGGAAGGCGGTGGAGAGGCGCAAGCAGATCGGACCGTACATGAGCCTGTACATGGTCGCGGCCCGCGACGGTCTTCCCATCCGCGAGTCCCCGAACAACGACTCCGCCCGCGTCTACCGGCTCAAGGAAGGCCAGTCCGTGAAAATTCTCGCCAAGGTTCCCGGCGCCGCGGTGACGACCGGCGCGGAGACCCTGCCCGGGGACTGGTACCAGGTGATAGCCGACGACGGCACGAGCGGCTATGTGTTCAGCTACGCCATGCGCATCTACGACGAGACGAAAGAGGGGCCGCCCTCCGTCGCGGCGACCACCAACGCCGCGTCGGCCCAGGTCGACATGATTTTCTCCCGCGCCTGGCGGCCGGAGTACTTCCAGAAAATGATCGACGATCAGCGGGTCGATCTCGATCTTTTCACGCTTCGCTACGGTCTTTTCGCCGACTCGGTCGGGCACCAGATCCGGATCGAGCTGCCCACGGTGTCCCAGGTCTTCAACTACAGTTCGATTTCCCAGGACGGAACGACCTTCAGCTTCGAGGGAACCCCGCTCAAAATCCGCATTGACGCACCTGGCAGGATCGTCGCCACCTGGACCCCCGGCGCCGACGCCCTGGCGGCGGCCGCTCAGCCGGCCGCCCCCGCGCCGCCTCCCGCCGCCTCGACGCCGCAATCCTCTCCGCCTCCCGCCGCGCCTGCTCCGGCCGTTCAGTCCGGCGGCGGCCCTCCTGGCGCCGGAGCGGGCGCGCAAGATCAGGCGGCCCAGACTCCCCAGGCTGCGCCTTCCCAGTCCCCCGCGAGCCCGGCTTCGACGCAGGGCGCCGCGACGCAAACCGTCAGCAGCAATCCCGGTACGAACGGGAGCGCCGTCTTTGTCGAGCTTCCCGTCGATCCCCGCAACACCATCCGCGAGGAACAGATACGGGAACAGCATCTCCTCGATGCCTTCGTCGCGCACGGGTCCCAATGGAAGTCGCCGGACGCCGGGAGGCTCCTGCTCTTCCGCAGCGGAGGATTCACCTGGACGGGGCGCGACAAGCTTCCTCCCGGCTTCCTGCCCGACGGCGCGGGCGACACGGGGAAGATCGCCTTCCGGCTCTATCTCGATCCTGGACTCGCCGACTGGGACGGCGCCTTCTCGATGCGCTTCGACGCCGGAAGCTCGGCCGAGGTGGACATGCTCTACCGCTTCACTCCCGAAGGCCTGGACCTGGCCCCCGCCGCGCCCCTGTCTCCCGGCCTGACCGTGACCGCGGCCGATCCGCGCTTCGAGCCCGCGGCCTTCGTTTCCGCACACCAGTAGCGGCGCATGGCCTTCGTCCAGTTCACCGATGTCAGCCTCGCTTTCGGGGCGAGGGATATACTCAAGGGCGCGAGCCTCTTCCTCGCCCAGGGCTCGCGCGCCGCCCTGGCGGGGCCGAACGGCGTGGGCAAGTCCACCCTCATGAAGATCGCCGCCGGCATCCTCAAACCCGACTCGGGCGAGTGCGCCATCACCAAGGGCGCGCGGATTTCCTACCTGCCCCAGATGGCCGTGCTGGGTTCCGAGCGCACGGCGGGGCTTTCGGTGTACGAGGAGGCCGAGAAGGCCTTTTCCTTCGCGGCGGGGCTCATCGAACGGCAGGAAGAGCTCGGAGCCCTCCTCGAGAGCTCCACCGAGGACGACGGGGCCACGCGCAGGCTCCTTGAGGAGCACGCCGCCATCCAGGAGCGCATCGAGGGCTCGGGCTACTGGAATCGCGGCGAGAGGCTGCGCGAGGTCCTGCGGGGGCTCGGCTTCCGCGAGGCCGACCTGGAAAGGCCCGCCCGCGAGTTCTCCGGCGGCTGGCAGATGCGCGTCGCCCTGGCCAAGGTCCTCCTGGAGAACCCCGACGTCATGCTCCTCGACGAGCCCACGAACTATCTCGACCTGGAGGCCCGCTCCTGGCTCGAGGGCTTCCTGGCGGACTACGCCGGCGGCGTGCTCGTCGTCTCGCACGACCGCTACTTCCTCGACGTGACGGTGCGCGAGGTCTATGAGCTGTGGAACGGCCGCTTGAGCCGCTATCCGGGCAGCTACTCGGCCTACGAGGCGCGCCGGGCCCAGGAGCTCGAGGCCACCTTCGAGGCCTGGGAGCGCCAGCAGGAGGAGGTGGCGCGGCTGGAGGAGTTCATCCGCCGTTTCCGCTACCAGGCGACGAAGGCCTCGCTCGTCCAGAGCCGGGTCAAGCAGCTCGAAAAGATCGTGCCCATCGAGATCCCCGAGGGCATGAAGAAGATACACTTCTCCTTCCCCCCGGCGCCGCGCTCCGGGAAGGTGACGGTCAAGCTGGCGGGTCTCGAAAAGTCCTACGGAGCGAACCGCGTCATCCAGGGGCTCGACCTCGAGATAGAGCGCGGCATGAAGGTCGCCTTCGTCGGGCCCAACGGGGCCGGCAAGTCCACCCTCATGCGCCTCATCGCCGGGGCCGACCGCGAGTACGGCGGCGAGCTCCGTTTCGGCTCGGGCGTCGAGGCGGCTTATTTCGCGCAGGATACCGCCGACCTCATGGACGGCGAGGCGAGCGTCGAGGAGGAGGCCGAGTCGCTCTGCCCCACCGAGCTCCTGCCCAAGATCCGCAACCTCCTCGGGGCCTTCCTTTTCCGCGGCGACGATATCCACAAGAGCGTGCGCATGCTCTCAGGCGGCGAGCGTTCCCGGCTGGCCCTCCTCAAGATGCTCTTACGGCCCGCCAACCTCCTCATCCTCGACGAGCCCACGAACCACCTCGACCTGACCTCGAAGGACGTCCTCTTGGAGGCCCTGCGCAGCTTCGAGGGCACCGTGCTCTTCGTCTCGCACGATCGCTCCTTCATCGAGGAGCTGGCCGACCGGGTGCTGGAGCTCGAGGCCGGAGCCGCGCCGCGATGGTATGTGGGAGACTACCGCTACTTCCTTGAGAAGAAGGCCGCCCTGGCCCTGGAGGGCGAGGGCGCTCGGGCCGAGCCGGCCGCCGCGCAGGCCGGCCGCGCGAAGGCGGGAGGCGCGGGCGGGACGCGCGCCGCGGAGGCTTCCGCCGCTGTTTCATCCTCCAGCTCCGGCCCCCCCTCCTACGAGGAGGAGAAGGCGCACAAGGCCCGGCTGCGCAAGCTCCAAAAACGGGAGGAGGAGATCCTCTCCCGGCTCGAGGCCATCGGCGCTCAGAAGGCCGCGGCTGAGCGGGAGATGGGACTTCCTTCGAATTATGCCGACGGAGCCCGGATGAAGAAGCTGGCCGAGGCCGTGGAAGAGCTCGACCGCGAGGCCCTGTCGCTCAACGCGGAGTGGGAGCTGGTCGCCGCGGGCCTGGCCGAGGCCTAGGCCGCAGGGAGCCCGGAAGGGGCGACGAGGGGCCGGGAGCCGGGTCCGCCGCCCGCTTCCGCGTCAGGCGGGTTCCCGATCCGCGAGCGCCTCGTCGCTCCCGTCGCTTCCATCGCGTCGCGGCTGCGCCAGAATGCCGCGGACCACGGCCGAGGCGATGAGGAGGCCGGCCGCCCCGGGCACGAAGCTCATGCTCCCCGGTGTGCTGCGCCGTCCCGGAGCGGTTCGCGCGCCGCCGTGTCGCCGCGGCTCCTCGCGCGAGTAGACCACCGCGAGCGACTCGACCCCGCGGGCGCGGAGTTCCTTGCGCATGACCCGCGCGAGGGGGCAGATCGTCGTCGCGTAGAGGTCGCTCAGCTCGAGCCGCGAGGGGTCGAGCTTGTCCCCCGCTCCCATCGAGCTGATGACCGGTACGCAGGCCTCGCGGCAGCGGAGGACGAGCTCGATCTTGGACGAGACCATGTCGATCGCGTCGACGACGTACCCAAGCGGCGGCGCCAGGATGCGCCCGGCGCTCGCCGCGTCGAAGCGCTCGGCGAAGGCCTCGACGGAGCAGCCGGGGTTTATGTCGAGGATGCGCTCCTTCATGACCTCGACCTTGAGGCGCCCGATCGTCGAGCGGAGGGCGAGAAGCTGCCGGTTGAGGTTCGAGGGCTCGATTCGGTCGTAGTCCACGAGGACGAGACTTCCGACTCCCGAGCGGGCGAGGGCCTCGGCGGCGAAGGAGCCCACCCCGCCGAGGCCGACCACGGCCACCCTCGCCGCCGCGAGCCTCGCGAGGGCCTCGGGCCCGAGCAGGAGCTCGCTCCGCGAGAAGGCTTCTCCCGCGCTCACGGCGTCTTCGTCCCCGAGCGCGGCCTCGCCGGTCGGGCGGCCCCGACGGCGTCCGGCGCCGCACCCGATGCCGCCCCTCGCTTTTTCCTCGCGGGCGGAACCGCCACGTAGAGCTTGCGCCGCCCCTCCTTGCCGCTCTCCGCCAGGAGCCCCGCGCGGCAGAGGCAATAGAGGAGTTTGCGGGCGCGCCAGTCGGGAATGCCGAGGGCCTCGCCGAGGGCCCCCGAGGACCAGGGGGCCGCGAGGCCCCGGGGGATGAGGCCGAGCCAGTCCTTGCGGGTCTCGAGCCGGGTCGAGGAGAGGATCTCTTCGAGCGTGCGGTCCTCGGTGCGGTCGCCGCGGCGGCGCCAGGAGCCCGAGCCGTCGCGGACCCGGATCACGGAGCTGCGCACGATGAGGGCCTCGACCGCCACGTTAGGCGCCGCTATGAGCCCCGGCGCCCGCACGAGCTCGTCGAAGAGCGACCAGAGGTCGCCGCGCTTGGGGCTCTTGCGCACCGACAGAAGCTCGCCGGTGAGCGGGTCGAGGCGTCGGATCGAAGTCTCGGCGGCGATGGGGTGGACGACCCGCACCCGCCGCCCGGCCCGCGCGAGGGCGAGGACCTTGGGCACGATCTTGGCCAGACTCGAGGTCTGGACCTCGACGAGCTCGCCGTCGACCTTCACGAGATCGACGACCTTCCCTTCGACGAGGACTTCGAGCCGGTCGCCGGGCCCGGCGAGCAGCTCCTTGAGCCTCGCGTGGAGGCTGTGCTCCGAGTAGAGATTGATGCCCGCGCGCTCGGCGGTCCAGAGGCTCTCGCCGGAGGTCGGGACCGATGTTTCGTGCCTCACGACTGCAGTATGCACGGGGGGCGGGATAGCGGCAATCCAGGGGAGGCGCCGGCCTTCCCTTCGGCGCGGAAGGACAGACCGGCGCGCGGCATGATCGCATGATTCGGTCGAATCAGCGTCAGAAGTTTTCTTTCCTGAAGCGGAAACCGCATCTGCGCGCCGCGTGCTTCACGATCTGCGCAAGGGGATAGGGGCCGCAATAGTACACGTCCACTCCATGAAGCTTCTGCCTTCGGGATATCTCCGAGAATATGCCCGGCCAGTCGGGATGACCGAAGTTCGTGATCGTCTTGAGACCGGTCGTCAGGTCGTGATTTTCGCTTTTGCCTAGAAGGTCCATGCCGATTTTCATCAAGCCGGAGGTCGCGTCGATGTTCGTATCGGTCAGATAGATGTTGAGCTCGATAAAACGGCTTATGCCCGCGGCCTCGATTTCGGCAAGCATGTCGGTGAACCACTCGAAAGAGGCGCGTCCGCGGTTGAGCCAATAAAAATACACCTTCTGCAGTTTCAGCTCTTCCCCATGCTCTCTCCGGTAAAGGATGCTCCGGAGTATCGAGGCGAAGGGGGTCACCCCTATCCCGGCGCCTATCAGCACCGCGCATTTCGAGTGAAATATCCTCGTGCTGGGAGTTCCATACGGGCCGCGAATTTCCACGGGCAGACGCTGCTTCTTCTGAGAAAGCGACTCGACAAGCGAGTACACCGCCCGGGTCCAATTGCCGAGGCTGCGGATATGCACGCTTAGCAGGCTCTGTTCCTCGGGGTTGCTGCTAATGGTGAAGGGATGCCATTCGAAGCGGCTTACGCGAGGGATCTTGAGGAAAATGTAGTCGCCCGGCTGGAATCCAAAACCTTCCGGGCGGTGTATCTTCAGGCGGCTTACGCCGGAGGGCAGGGCGGTCGCCTCGTCCACGAACGAGACTTCGTGCTTCCTGTAACGCTTGAGATATAGTTCGAAACCATAGGCGGCGAGGGGGATAATGGCCCACTTCCAAAAATTCGGGGCGTGGACGAGGAGAGCGGCAAAGAACAGGATGTAGAGAGAGTGGGTGACGTAGAAGACCTCGAACCAGCCCTTCTTCCGGAAGAAGTCCTGGGCGAAAATCCACATGAGCCCGAAGGTCGACAAGAGGATGACTCCGGTGAGCCCCGCGCGAGTGCCGAAAAGATTCTGCCGAAACGGAATGGTGGAAGACATGGCATCGTAATTGAGAAGATGCGCCGCGGAATGGATGATCGTGAAAAGGAAGATCGCCTGCCCGATCAGTTTGTGGATGTCCACCGCCCGGTCGACCGGCACGAAGACGGCCAGGAAACTCTTCCGTATCCACGTCAAAAAGGTCCTCATCATGGGGATGAGGACCAGCGCGCCGTTCAGATTCAAACAGGCCCCCGCCCCTCGCGCTATCTGGATATAGGTGTTCGCGCCGATCGCCGCATAGTGGTTCATGGCGCGCCAAAACAGCCAGACATTGAGCGCTAGATAAGCGAGCAGGAGGATATTCTGGTAGACCACGTAAGGCAGAACCAGAAACAGGAACCTGAATACCGAGGCGAGCTGCACCCTGTCCCGGGGCGCGGCCGGCCTGTCTTTCCAGAACCATGCCGCGACGCTCTTGATCAGATCGTTGCGTATGAGGGCGTGGCGGGCGAGCAGCTGCCGAAACTCGCCGAAATCCACGCTGTCGTCGTGCTTTCGATCCGCGGCATCGAAGAGGAGTTTGGTCATGGCGAGGCGCTGGTGCTTCGCCATGCGAATGTTGTTGTGGTGCAGCGAAGCTTCGATCATCTTCGAAAGATCGTCTCGACTGATCGTACCGTCGCCGTCCCGATCGTGGATATCGAAAATGAACTTCATCTTGATTTCATCATCACCGAGCACGAGGGAAACCACCGAAGACTGGAAGCTCGACTCGTCTATGCCCTGCCTATCGCTTCCGCCAAATAGTCCGTACAGCCTCTTCGCGAGAGTCTTGTCTTTGACGCCGAGGAGTTCGCCCATCTGCGCGCTCGTCATACGGCCCGTCCGTCCCGAATGTGCGGCGAAGGCGGAGCGGACGTGGTCTATGAATTCCTGATCCAGATTGGTGATGACCGTGCGACTTTTCCGGCGCTCTTCCATGATTCTTCAGACAAATATCTCGTTTTCTCTATGCAAGATCAAGTTTTATTATCGTGTCGGTTGACCGCGCCATGGATACGAAATCGAGTGGAATCGCCGAGTGCGGGGGATGGACCACGGGGCGAGGATTGCTTTCCTGATTTTAGCCTGCCGGCGGGTTCTATGCAGGGCGAGGCTTGCTTCCGGCCTTCATTCCATTACACACTTGACCTGTGATCGAACTCCGGCGTACTGGTCTGCCCATCGAGCCCTTCCTCCCCGAGATAGCCGCGCGCCTGCGCGAACGTGGAGCCCTCGTGCTCGCCGCCGAGCCGGGGGCGGGCAAGACGAGCCTCGTGCCGCCGAGCCTCCTGGGCCAGGTGGAGGGCGGGATCCTGCTGCTCGAACCGCGCCGCGTCGCGGCGGTGGCGGCCGCCGAGCGCATCGCCGAGCTCGCGGGGGCCGCGGTCGGCGGCCTCGTCGGCTATCGCGTGCGCTCCGAGTCGCGCAGCTCCTCCGCCACGCGGATCCTGGCGATGACCGAGGGGGTGCTCGTCCGCATGATCCAGGACGACCCCTCGCTCACGGGCACGGGGCTCGTCATCTTCGACGAGTTTCACGAGCGCTCGCTCGGGGCCGATCTCGGCCTGGCCCTCGTCCTGGAGGCCCGCGCGCTCAGGCCCGAGCTCGCCGTGCTCGTCATGTCGGCCACGCTCGATACGGCGCGCATCGCCGTCCGGATCGGGGCGCCGGTGCTCCAGGTGCCGGGTCGGACCCACCCGGTGGTTACGCGTTATGCGCCGCTGCATGAAGGCTCCGGCTTCGAGGAGGGCCTGGCCGCCCTCGCCGCGGGGCTCTCCGCGGAGCTCGGGGC
>JAJXZP010000052.1 GCA_021779995.1 bacterium
CCCGGCAGGGCCGCATGGCGGCATGGCCGGGCGGCCGGCCCTCGGGCGGCGCGCCCTCGGCCACGGGGCGCGGGAGCGGCTCCTTGCGAAACACGCCGCGGCGGCGCAATCATGCTTCGCGAGCGCCAGGGTATCGAGGAGGACCAGCTTTGCCCGACAGGGCCCCGAACTGTCTCAAGTGCCTGTACTTCCGCGTCACCTGGGACCCGGCCTTTCCGCGGTCCTGTCTCGTCTTCGGCATAAAATGCCGCAACCTGCCTTCGCTCGAAGTCTTCGCCTCGACCGGGCACCACTGCCCCTCCTTCCGGCTCAAGCCCGGGCTCAAGTGAGTTCGGCGTTTCTCGCGGCGCCGACAGGGCCCGCGCGACGGGTTCGGAGCCTCCGCAGCCCGATGAGGGCGTGGGCCGGCCACGAGCGGCGCGCGCGCGGCGCCGACAGGGCCCGCGACACTGCCGAGCAGCCGGGCGCACAAAAAAAAGGGACTGTCCCGCAGGACAGTCCCTCTCGCTATCGAGGCGCCGGTCGGAGTCGGACCGACTCATGAAGGTTTTGCAGACCTCTCCCTTCCCACTTGGGTACGGCGCCGTATTCGGATGTATTGAGTAAGAAAATACAGTAAAGGGCGGCTCAGTGTAAAGGCCCGCCCGCGATCAGCCTCGGGAGCGCCGCCACTCGGCCGCGAGGGAGAGCTTGAGCTCCAGCATGCGCCGATGGACGAGGGTCTCCACGCTTTTCTTCTCATCGCGCGAGAGCGACTGGGTCTTGATGGGCTCGCCGAACTCGACGAACACCTTGCGATCAGGAATGACGTGGAGGCTGCCGGAGTGCATGACTTCCTGGGCGCCGTAGACGCACATCGGCACGATCGGCACGCCCGTGAAGACGGCGGAATACAGGCCGCCTCGCTTGAACTCGGCCAACCCGCTGCCCTGGTAGATATAGCCCTCGGGAAAGATGAGGAGGTTCTTGTTTTCCCTGAGCCGCGCCATCATGTCCCGGAACGCGTGCGTCTCGCCCTCCTGCGTTCCCTGCCGGACGAGGACGCAGCGGCCGGTCTCGAGCCAGTATTTGATGACCGGCACGTTGGTGAGTTCCTGGTTCACGACGAAGGCGGCGGGAACCGGCAGGGTCATGTAGGCTATGACCGAGTCCATGGTGGCGGAGTGGTTGCAGGCGAAGAGGTAGTTCGAATCGAGCCCGACACGCTCGAGCCCCCGGACGACGAGGCGCACCTTGGCCATTTTCACCATTCTGCGCGACCAGAGCTTGGTCGTTTCGAGGGCGAAGGCTTCCTTCTCCTCGCCGCGCAGGAAGAAGGAGCGCGGCATTCGCCGGGCAGTCCAGAAGGTCTGGAGCAACATTCGGGGGAAGAGAAGTTTCCGGTCTTCCTTGAACGATTCCCTGAGCAAGGCCCAGGCCGGGAAGGCGGCCTGGTCGATGATGCTCTGGTAGCGGTTTTCGTTCCGCATGGGGTCGGTGCGCCAACCCTCGTCCTCGTATGGCTCTTCCACGTCCATCGGTCCTTACGGCTATTTTGCGAGAAAGGGTCTCTCGACAATAACCGACTTTTGAAATCCTCAAAAGAGCCGGGCCGCGAAGCGCAAGCGCCCGCGGCCCGGGAAAATCCGCTTCGGATCGAAGGCTCAGCGGGCCGCCTTCTTGGCGCCGATTTCGCCCGTCTTGGCGGCGACAGGTTTCACGGCGGCGGCTTTGGCGGTGGCGAGCTGCTTGGCCTTGGCGTGCCTGCCCTCGACCACCTTCCAGAAATCGACGAAGGCCGAGGCGATGAAGACCGAGGAGTAGGTTCCCGTCACGACGCCCACGATGATGCACAGGGCGAAGTCCTTCATGCTGCCCGTGGTGAAGATGAACAGGGCGATGCTCGCGAGCAGCACCGTGCCGGAGGTGATGAAGGTTCGGCCGAGGGTCTCGGTGACGCCCCGGTTCATGTTCTCGCGGAAAATCGCGTTGGGGTTGAGCTTCACCTTCTCGCGGATTCGGTCGTAGATGACGATCGTGTCGTTGATCGAGTAGCCGACAATCGTGAGGATGGCCGCTATGATCGTCGTGTTGAACTCCATCCGGGTGAAGACGATGAAGGCCACGAGCACGAGGGCGTCGTGAATGACCGAAAGCACGGCGCCGAAGGCGTAGACGGGTTTGAAGCGGAAGGAGCAGTACAGGAGGATGACGCCGAATACCAGGAGCGTGAGCCACACCGCCTGGTGCGCCAGGCTCTGGGAGAACTGGGCGCCGACGAACTGCGAGCTCTTAACGATGACATTGTCCGGGCCGAAGGCCGTACCGAGCGAGGCGTAGAGATTGGTATTTATGGTCTGGGCCAGGTTCGGGTCCGTCCCGGAATCCTCGATGCGGATCATGTACTCCCGGTCGACCGGGTCGCCGATGCGCTGGATCGAGACGGAGCCGAAGGACTTGAGCGCGGCGCGGATGGACTCGACGCTGACGGGCAACGCGCTCGTGTCCGTCGGCCGGAAGTGCAGGAGGGTGGGCGCGGCCGTGAGCGTGGCGTCGGTGGCCTGGGAGCGGCCGAGCAGAAGATTCGAGGGCAGGGATCCGTCGGCCTTGAGGTCCACCGCCATGCCGGGGATGGCCTTGAGGGCGTCGACGACCGACTGGATCGTCGGATAGGCGGCGAAGGCGATCGTGTAGGCCTTGGAGGCCCCGGAGGGCGCCTGGTAGATCAGGTCGAACTCCGTCTTGGCCACCGACAGCCGCATGCTGCCGTCGCCGGTGTAGGCGACGTCCATCGAGGGCGAGGCGAACTGGACGGTGGTGTTGAGACCGGCCTGGAAATCTACGCCCAGCCTGACCCCGAGGAAAAGCGCGCCGAAGAGACCGGCCAGGATGATGACGAGCGAGATGGGAACGGTGATCTTGAAACTGCGGTCGAAGTTGATGACGCGCGTCATTTGACCCTCCAGGAGATGCTCGTGTGCTTCACCTTGAGGACATCGGTCTCGAAATCGAAGATCAGGTGCGACACGAAGAGCGAGGTGAACAGCGAGCAGATCGTACCGATCGCGAGCGAGACCGCGAAGCCCTGGATCGGGCCCGAGCCGAGCTGGGCCAGGAAGAGGGCCGCGATGAGGTTGGTGAGGTGCGAATCGAAGATCGTCCAGAAGGCCTTGTCGAATCCCGCGCGGATGGAGGCGACGCGGCCCTTGCCGAGCCTGAGCTCTTCCTTGATGCGCTCGAAGATCAGCACGTTCGCGTCGACCGAGACGCCGATCGTGAGGACGAAGCCCGCGATCGAGGGCAGCGTGAGCGTGAGCCCGAAGGCCGAGAGCACGCCGATCATGATGAACAGGTTGACGATCTCGGCGACCGCGGTGTTGATGCCCGCGCCCTTGTAGTAGAGGAGCATGAAACCGATGACGAGGAGGAAGGCGATGGTCACGGCGAAGATACCGGCGTGGACCGCGTCCTCGCCGAGGGTCGAGCCGATGGCCTGCTGGTTGACGACCGAGAGCTCCACGGGGAGGGCGGCGGTCCTGAGGAGGAGGGCCAGGTTCTGGGCCTCGTCCTGGTTGAAGCCGGTCATGCGCACCTGGTCGCGGATGGGCTCCTGGATGCGAGCCCCCGCCTTGACGTGGTTGTCGAGCACGACCGCGAGGGTCTTGCCGACGTTGGCCGAGGTCAGCTTGTAGAAGATGTCCCCGCCTTCCTTGTCGAGCACGAAGTTCGTCTCGGGCTGGCCGGTGATCGGGTCGGAGGAGACCTGGGCGCTCCGGATGTGGTTGCCGTCCAGACCGGGAGTCTCCGAGATGATCATGTAGCGGCCGGTGAACTCGTCCAGGCCGTACTTGTCCTTCTTGTAGAACTTCCGGATCACGTAGCCCGCGGGCACGATGTTGGGATCGGAGACCGTGAGCGTCTTCTCGTCGACCGCCGTGGGATTGGTCTGGAGCAGGTCGTTCAGCTTCTGGGTGGCCTCGTCGTTGACGATGTAGAAGGCGAGATTGCCCTTGCCCATGATGATGGAGTTGATGCGCGTCGGGTCGGCCGCTCCGGGAATCTCGACGTAGATCTGGTCCTGGCCCTGCTGGCGGATGACCGGCTCGGTGAGGCCGAACTTGTCGATGCGGCTGTTCAGGACCTCGATGGCCCGCTTCATCGCGTCGGCGCGGTCGGCGGCGGAAAGCGGATGCCCGACTTTCTTGGCCAGGGCGTTCATGTCGGCCTGGATGACGATGCTCATGCCGCCCGAGAGGTCGAGGCCCAGCTGGATGGCCTTCCCGTGCTCGGCCTTGAGGTTCATGATCTTGGTGCGGTACACGCCCTCGAAGCCGTCGAAGGCGGCGCGCTCGTTATCGAAAGCTGCGAGCACGGAAGTGGCGGTCCAGGTCTTGGGCACGCTCTTGCGCGCGTCCTTGTAGGCCTTGGTCGCGGCCTGGATGACGCTCGCGAATTTCACCGGCGAAAGCGACGATTGGTCCCCTTTGGCGGCCAAGCCCTTCAGCTGCTCGAGATCGGCCACGGCCATGCTGCGCGAATACTCGCGGATCTGCTCGGCCGAGCCCACGGCGAGGGACTGATTGGCCTTCGTCGTAAGGAAATACCAGCTGACCGTGGGCCATAGGAAGGCCAGGGCGACGGCGATGACAGCCAGCACTATCAGAAATCTTTGAATCTTGCTCATTCCGGCTGCTCCAGATGAGGATGTGGGCCGCCCGTCTCGACAGAGACCAGGCGCGCGACGCGGGCCACCCCGGCGCCGGGCCCCGGGCGGCCCCGGGTTACTCGGGAAGGATTATTTCTTCTCTTCGGCGGGCTTGTCGGAATCGCTCTTGTCGTCGATCTTGTCTTCGCTGCCCTTGGCCGTGACGGCCTGGACCGCGGACTTCGAGAACTCGAGCTTGGTGGTGTCGTCGACCTTGATGATCACGGTGGTCTCTTTGACGGAGGCGATGACGCCGTGGATGCCGCCGATCGTGACGACCTTGTCGCCTTTCTTCATGGCCGCGACCATGGCCTTGGCCGCTTTTTGCTTCTTGTTCTGGGGGCGGATGATGAGAAAGTAGAAAATGACGAATACGAGGCCAAACGTGACGATAGTGGACACCATCGACATACTGGAGCCGCCTGCAGCCTGCAGCACGACAAGTCCGGACAAAAGCTTATCCATTACGGTTTCCTTCGCGTGAAGATTCGCGGAAGGCTAACACGGATCGTACGGTGGCGTCAAGTTTGGCGAAAACCCGCGCGAGTCGCCGCAAAAGGGATGCCACGGAGGCCCGAAGCCGCGGAGGGGCGGAGGAGAAAAGAAGCCTCGCCGGAGGGAATGCGGCGAGGCGACGCTATCTCCACCCTCGACCCGACCCGGAGCTTTTCTCCCTCGCCCTTGAGCTCTGCGCCTCGGTGCCCCCATGACCTTTCTATTCAAACTCAGTGAAGAGCGGCGCCCTAAGCCGTGATGACGGTGCCGGCCTTGCCGTCTATGGCGGCCGTGGCGTTCTCCATGCTCGTGATGATGACCTTGGCCCCGCCGCGCTTGATGAAGTCGCAGGCGGCCTCGATCTTGGGCCCCATCGAGCCCTTGGGAAACTGGTTTTCCTTGAGGTATTTCTCGCACTCGGCCACCGTCATGGTGTCGAAGAACTTCATGTCGGGCTTCTTGTAGTTGATGGCGACGCGGTCCACGCCGGTGAGGATCAAGAGCTCGTCCGCGCCGATGAGGTTGGCGAGCAGGGCCGAGGCGCGGTCCTTGTCGATGACCGCATCCACGCCGGAAAGCGTGCCGTCGGCCTCGCGCTTGACCGGCACGCCGCCGCCGCCCACGGCTATGACCACCTTGCCGTCGTCGATCAGGTCCTTGATCGTGCCCTTCTCGACCACGTCGAGGGGAATGGGCGAGGCCACGACGCGGCGGAAACCCCGGCCCGGATCCTCCTTGATGACCCAGCCGCGCTCACGCAGCTTCTCGACCTGCTCGGCCTTGTAGAAGGGGCCCACGTACTTGGTGGGGTTGAGCATCGAGGGATCCTTGGGGTCGACCTCGACCTGGGTCACGATGGTGACCACATCCTTCTCCACCCCGGCCTTGCGCAGGGCGTTGGAGAGGCTCTGGGCGATCATGTAGCCCATGGAGCCCTGGGTGTCCGCCACGATCACGTTCAAGGTGGAGGGAGGCACCTGGGAGGAGGCCGCCTCGTTGCGGATGAGGTGGACGCCGGCCTGGGGGCCGTTCCCGTGGGAAAGCACGACCTTGTGGCCCTCGCGTACCATGCCGACGATGGCCGCCATGCTCTTGCGCGTATTTTCGAATTGCTGCTCGACGGTGCCTTCGGTGCCCTCTTCGATGATAGCGTTTCCGCCGAGGGCGACGACGATGGTCTTCCTGCTCATATCCGCTCCTCTCTACTCCCCGGGCTCAGGCCGCAGGGGAAGCGGCCAGTATACAATGCGGTCTACAATTCAGCAAGACTATATGTTTTCGATAAATATGCAAGGTTTGCAGCCCCTAAAAAACATATCCTGAGCGGATCGAAGAGCTTGGCTAGACCGGCCGAGGTGACGTCATAGTGGATCACGCTCTTCCCCTGCTGGAGTTCGCGGTAGCTGTCGTTCACAAGGAGGCTGCCCGTGGACAGGACGAGGTCGGCCCGGCGGACATTCTCCGCGTTTTCGTCGGCGAAAGATCGCGCCGAGACGATGGACCCGTTTCGTTCTCGGGCCAGCCCTGGGCCGACGCGAGCCGCGTCCTCGCCTCTTCCGGCAAAGTCCTAGACGAATCCCTCATGCGCCCATAGTATATTTATTCCATGGGTAACAAGCTCCTGATCCGACTTCCCCTCGCGGCGACGATCATACTCGCCTCGGCGATCGCTTCTTCCTGCGCCCTGATGCCGCCGCCGGCGAAGACACTCGACTACAGCCTGACGGTCCACACGGGCCTCGGCGCGGAGCGCGGCTACGACAGCGCGTCGACCTGGCTCACACGCTACCTGGGGCCCTACTCGAAGGCCCGCCGCTACGCCGACGCGCCCTCGCTCTCCCAGACGGCGGACATGCACGTTAGCTTGAGCTCGAACCCCCAGGGCGAAGGCACCGAGATACTCTACCGCCTGCGCATCACCGCCCTCGACGGACGCACCGAGTTCGACTTCCACATCGTCGACGACATCCGGAGCACCCTCGTCATGAGCTTTCTCCTCATGCCGCACGAGCCCTACCTCGAAAAGACCCGCATGATCGTGACCCAGGCCGACTACGAGGCCTTCGTCGCGAAGATGGACCGACTCGTGGCCGACTACGAAAAGTTCCTGGGGAAGAAGTCCTGAGCGAGCATTGAAGAGTGTTTCACGCCAAGACGCAGCGTTCGCCAAGAAAAAAAGGTGGCGGGACGATCAGATCGTCTCGCCACCCCACAGGGTTCATGCCGTAGGCATTCGAAGGTACTGCCCAGAAAAGCGCCTGGGCGCCTCCTTAAAGCTTAAAGTAGGCCTCGATCTGGAGATCGAGGGAGTAGGCGCTGTACGTATTTACACCGGCGAGAGGTTGGCCGTAGTCGAGCACGAACTCCAGAGGCATGAAAGTCTTCGTTAAGAAGACTGAAACGGATGGATTAGCGCTGAAGAGGCTAGTGTGCGTGTCGGAAACGGTGGTGCCGGCGATGACAAGGTCCGGCGTCCCGTCGTAGCGGAAGGCGCAGTTGAATGCGAGGTTCACGCCATCCGCAATGTCGATGTTGTAATGGGGGTCGAGTTCAACACGGAGTTTGTAGCCATATCCGATCTGAGTTCCTGCAATTAATGCATTATAATATTTTCCATCGACAGTACTCGGATAGTCGATGAACTGCGTATAGAGGTCGAGGAAGAAGCTCGGGCTAAAAACATAGTCCAGGTAGGCGCGCCCGCCGAAACCCCATGCTGGCACGTCTAGGTTCATGACGGTTGCCGGCGAGCTAGTTTGGGTCGTCAAATCGACTGGATTGATCGGGATATTAACACCCGGTGCGAGGTCGAAGCGAATGACATCGCTAACTACAGGTGCCTTGGGACCGACTATTTGGAACACAGCACCGGCAAATAGATCAAATGATCCATTTACATTCAACGTAGACGGGTAACCAGCAGGCACTGGCACATTTGACGCGAATGTCAGGCCGGGGGCCCACTGGGCAGCTGCGGTTATCCAGTCGTTGATTCCATACTCGAGAGCAAAGCCTAGGTTCGGAACGGTCACTGCGCCAGTGGGGAACGTACTGCTGGAGAATGCCGTGTAGTTCCCGTTTTTGTCATACTGGCCGGTCATCCATCCGAACGTCGGAATGACCCGCGCGCGGAACACGCCGGCGGGCAGGACAGTGCCGTCGTCGGCGAAAATGGGAAGGGCCAGGGCGACCAAGAGGGCGAGGACGAGAAACTTGCGCATGATGCCTCCTTCGGAAATGCGGGAATTTGGACTTCCCTCAGCATAGCGAAAAAATCGAACACCGCAAGTGATATTTGCACATTTTCACACTATGTCAGGATGTTGTGGTTGAGAATGAGGACAGGCAGGATGTCGCCAGCCACCGGATGGGCGATGCCCTCTCGCTTTTGACCGGCCGGCCTCTATCCGCGTTTACGAACTTCCGTTCAGCCACAACTGAGAGTATGCTGACGCGACCGCGATGCGGGGACATGTCCGAGATTCATCCGGCGCATGGTGAGAACCATGGGAAGGCAGCGGCCCGGCATCAAGCGGAATGAAAGTCGAGAGAATGCGCCGATGTACCGACACCTAGCCCCATTCAGCCTGGCCATGAAAGCAACCCTGCTAGTTTTGCTGGGGTTCCCGGGTGGGACAGTTTTGTCCGGTCAGGCCTTCGATGCCCTGTCCACAAGGCCCGTGGACTGCAGTTCGGTCAAGGTGGAATCATCGAATGATGCCTTCGCCCCGATTCCGGGAATCGAGTGGGACGACCATGACAGTTATGGATTCAAAGGAACTTTCAATCTGCATGGCGGCTTCGGAGTGTCTGCCGGCATCGATGGGATAACCGCCAGGACGGCCCAGGCATCCACCAGCTCTCGGATCGATAGGGCTGAGCTATTCGTTTCCAGCTGGTTTCGGCCCATCGCATTCCAGGATGCATATCTGGATTTCGGTACTGCCGTGGGAATCGATGCCATCGGGGATTTCGGCTTCTCGCACATTCAAACCGGATGGCACTCCAGGGCGGGAATAGCGAGACCGGTTCCCGAAACCTATGATTCCGTCAACCGGCTGGCCCCGACACTCTGCGCGGTCGCGCGCTTTTCCCTCGATAGCCCGTTCTCGCCATTTGTCTCGCTTGCGACTCAGGGCATTGGAATCGAGAGCATCGATGCCCTCGCGGCGGCCGGCTTCGCGTATCAAGGACTCGGTGTCGCATGCGGCGATCAGTTTTCGGCAAGCTCCACCGCGAGCGCGGCTCTCGCCACGCTCGAAAATGCCGAAACGGGATTCTTCTATCAATTGGACTACACGACCGGGATGCTTTTCTTCTCGTTCAACAGTCACCCCATCAATCGGATCAGCGAGGGAAGCATGGGATTCATTTTCGGGAAAACTCCCAGGCACTCGAACCTGGGCTTGGAACTCGGAGTCAGGCTGGGGCAGACACCCTCGCCTTCGTTCCAATTCTCCACCGCCCTCCCTCACGCGGGACCGATCATTCCCCTAGCCTATCTGGGCATCGCCGGCGGCTGGATCGGCAACACGGCCGAGGGGCCCAACGCGCCTCGCTTCGAGGAATACTCCGCGGGTCTGTGCCTCGACAGAGCGTTTATGAGGCAGGTACTTCATGTCCGCATGGGTATCGAGTCCAGCATTTCCGTCGAGGAACTCCGGACATTGACGGTTGCAACAAGCCAGGTGGTCGATTCAAGGACAATTCTGGATGGAAGCATCGTGGGAGAACTCAGGGCATCCATTCTGTCTTTTGTCTCCCCCGAGTCAGGCGTGGGATTCAAGATTCGCTACAGCCCGCTGACCCTGCAGCTCATCAAATCCGCGACCTCCTTCGCCACACTTCCGCCGGTTGAAATGGGGCTGTTCATGTACTCCGGCTCCACGTAGGCTGGTCCTTGGCCAGGCTAAGCACGATCCTGGCAGGGAAGATCGAGGACCATCCGGAGGGCCTCGCGGGAGAGGCGCTGATCGGCCGAACCGTCGATCTGCCGGACCACCTGATGCAGGACTGCGAAGCCGAGGCTCCCCGCCCGCTCGGGATCGTGAACTGCCGAACGGCCGGATGTGCGAGATATAGCCGAGGCTCCCCGCCCGCTCGGGATCGTGTCCAGCGGGCAGGTTCAGGCCGCCGCCGGTCACGCGCGGCATGACCGCCTCGGAGCAGGACTTTCGCTTCTCGCCCAACGTCGCCTCCGACACGCCGCGCCTTGCATATTCTCGCGGGGCCGCCGCCACGCTATACTCGCCCCATGATCATTCGACGAGCGGCGGTGATGGGTCCCTGCATGGGCGTCAAGCGCGGGCTCGACCTGGCCCGGAGCCTGGCCGGGTCCGAGGGCATGGTGTACACGCTCGGACCGCTCATCCACAATCCGCAGGCGGTGGCCGAGCTGCGGGAGGAGGGCGTCGTTCCGCTCTCGGAGGCGGAGCTCGACGGCCGCGTGGCGGGCACGACGGTCGTGATCCGCGCGCACGGGGTGGCGCCCGAGCTCAGGTCCAGGATCGGGCGGCTGGGCGGCCGCGTGGTGGACGCCACCTGCCCCCGGGTCATCGCCAGCCAGAAGCGCGCCGCGGCCTACGCCCGGAAGGGCTGGACCGTCGTCATAGCCGGCGACCGGGACCACGGCGAGGTGGAGGGCATAGCCGGGCACGCGCGCGAGGCCGGAGGCTCCGACCGGAGCTGGGCGGTCGTCGGCTCGGCGGATGAGGCCGAGGCGCTCCAAGTCGAGGGGCCGGTGGCGGTCATAGCCCAGACGACGATCCGGGCCGAGGAGTACCGCGCCATCTGCGAGGTCCTCTCGCGGCGCTTTTCGGTGATCGAGATCGTCGACTCGATCTGCCCCGCCACGGCCGAGCGCCAGGAGGCCCTGGCGGAGCTCGCCCGCGCCTGCGACGCGATCGTGGTCGTGGGCGGCCGCAACTCGGCCAACACGAGCCGGCTCTACCGCGCCGCGGCGGAGCTCGGCAAGGCCGCCTGGCTCATCGAGCGGGCCGCCGAGCTGCCGCCGGAGATTTTCGGCTTCGAGCGGGTGGGCCTCACCTCGGGCGCCAGCACGCCCGACAGCTATGTCGACGAGGTCGAGGAGCGTCTGGCCCGAGGGCCGGCCTCGGCGGTTTAGCTTTTCTTCCCCGCCGATTTTTGCGACTTTGTATCACGTGAGGCTCTCTCAAGACGCTTCGGCATTTTTAAAGAGAGCTACCATAGATGTGCGCACCTCATCCCAAAAGTTCATACCGGGAGGTTCCATGGACATCCTGACCGAAATCGAAAATCGCCGCGCGCTCCGCGCCATCGCGCCCGAGCCCCTGGGCGAGGACCAGATCGAGCGCCTCTTGAGGGCGGCCACGCTCGCGCCCTCCTGCTTCAACTACCAGCCCTGGCGCCTCGTCGCGGTTACCGGCGATCGCCTCCCCGCCCTCCGCGAGGCCCTGACCGAGGGCAACAAGTGGGCCACGCGGGCTCCCCTCATCGTCGTGCTCGCCACCAAGCCCTCGCTCGACTGCCGCTCGGACCAGGGCCGCGACTACGCGACCTTCGACCTGGGCCTGGCCGCCATGAGCCTCATGCTCCAGGCCACGAAGGAAGGGCTCCGCGCCCATCCCATAGCGGGCTACAACCCCGTCAAGGCGGCCAAGGCCGTGGGCCTGCCCGAGGATTACACGGCCTTCAACCTGATCATCGTCGGCAAGCCGGGCGACGAGAGCCTCCTCGCCGAGTGGCAGCTCGAGCGCGAGCACGGGGCGCGGCAGCGCAAGGCGCTCTCCGAGGTGGCGTTCAGGGATTCCTGGGACAGGCCCTGGTAGAGGGCCGGGCCCGGGCGACCGAGGCGGCGGCCGCCCTTCACGGTCCAGGTCCGGAACGCCGACCGGGCGCTCGCCCGGAGCCGTGGCACGCCCTCCAGGCCCGAGCACCGCGCCCGGGGTGGCTGTACAGGCCCGAGCTCTTCGCGCTAGTCTTGGCCGCGTGGACACGGCCAAGGTAATCGGCATCTGCGGCGGCTCGGGCTCGGGCAAGACGACCATCGTCCGCAAGATCTCGGAGCTCGTCTCGGACTTCGTCTTTCTGCCCCAGGACAACTACTACAAGTCGGCGGAGTACATCTCCAACGCCAACATCACCGCCTTCAACTTCGACCATCCCGACGCCTTCGACAACGCCCTGCTCATCGAGCACCTGGACCGCCTGCGGCGGGGCGAGGCGGTGGACATGCCCACCTACGACTTCGTCCGCAACCGGCGCAAGGAAGAGACGATCCGCATGGAGCCCCGGAAGCTGGTCATCTTCGAGGGCATCATGATCTTCACGAACCAGGAGGTCCGGGAGCGGATCGACCTCAAGATCTTCGTCGACACGCCCGACGACATCCGCTTCATCCGGCGCCTGACGCGCGACATCAAGGAGCGGGGCCGCACGATCGACTCGGTGGTCGAGCAGTACCTCACCGTCGTCCGGCCCGGCCACTACCAGTTCATCGAGCCCACCAAGCAGTACGCCGACATCATCATCCCCGAGGGCGGAGCGAACGAACGCGCGCTCAATGTCCTCGTGAGTTTCATCAACTCGGTCCTCTCATCCTGAATTCGGTTGACGTCGGCTCTCTATGGGGCTACAAAGGATGCCGATATCCTAGCCCGGAGCAGCCTGAGCAATGACCTATCGGACAACGCGGAGCCTGGTCGAGGCCGGGGGGACGGCGGCCGCGGCCCTCGCCTTCCTCGTCGTGCCCTTCGTGGCGGCCGCCAATGTGGGGCTCGTCGCGGCGGCGGCCATCGGGGCCGTCGCCTTCGTGATCCTCTTCGCCCTGCGCAACGCCGCGGCGGGGGCGATCGACCGCGCCGTGTATCGCGCCCGCTTCCGCCGGCCCGAGACGAGGATGCTCCTCGACTTCTCCGAGCGCATCGGCGCCGCCTTCACGATTCCCGACCTCGTCGACGCGCTGCGCGACAAGCTCGAGAAGCCGGCCGACATGGGCGCCATCCTGGTCAAGTCCAATACCTGGGAAGTGATCTACCAGAGCCCCACCGCCGCCGCCTCGGATCCCCATACCCTCCAAGCGCTCGAGCGCAACTTCCGCGAGTGGTCCGAGGGCTTCTGCTTCATCGGCCCGGACTTCGGCGTGGCCGCCTCCAACGAGGGCGCCCGGGGCTTCTTCCTCAACACGAAGGGCTTCCACCTCTTCGTGCTCACCTGGCTCTGCTCTCGGATCGAGCTCGAGGCCTTCCGCACCCTTTACGGCGAGCTCCGGATCTACTTCGACCGGGTCATCACGATCTCGGACCTCTTCGAGGTCGCCTCGCTCTCCAAGGAATGGGAGCTCATCGCCGAGACGCAGCGCTCCTTCCTGCCGCGCTCCCTCCCCAAGGTCGAGAAGCTCGAGCTCGCGGTGGCCTATCGCCCGCTCTTGAACGTATCCGGCGATTACTACGACGCCATCGCCATAGACGAAGACCGCACGCTGCTCGTCGTCGGGGACGTGTCGGGCAAGGGTCTGGCGGCGGCCCTCATCATGGGCATCATCGTGAACACGATCCGCGTGGCCAAGGACAAGGTCGATCTCGAATCCCTGGTCCGCTCGGTCGACTACTCGGTGCGGGAGATGGGCTTCGACGACAAGTACACGGTCCTGTTCATGGGCCTGGTCGACACGGCCGCGCGCACCCTCCGCTACGTGAACGCCGCCATGGCCGATCCCATCATCGTCTCGCAGACCGCCCTCGGGCCGCGCGTGAAGCGGCTCGAGCCGACCATGGGGCTCCTGGGTCTCGTGGCCATCGAGGACATCGGCATCGAGGAAATCCCCCTGCGCACCGACGAGATGATCCTCCTCGCCTCCGACGGCGTCACCGAGGTGACCGACGACGCGGGCCGGCGGCTGGGCGAGACCGAGTTCTTCGACAAGACCATCGCCCACGCCTCGACGATGGGCGCGACCGACTTCGTGTCGAACGTGTCGAACATGCTGTATTCCTACGTCGGCGACCGCCCGCTCAAGGACGACGTCACGATACTCGCGGCCAAGGTGGGACGGCTATGGGACTGACGATCGTCGCCTTCCTCGCGGTTCCCGCCTTCCTGGTCAACTTCGTTTTCGCCCGGGCGAGGGGGCGCGGCACGGGCGCCGGTCGCGTCCTCGAGGCGGTCAACCTCCTCCTGGCCGCCTTCGCCCTCCTCCAGGGACTCGAATACCTCATCGCCTTCCCCCAGTTCGGGGACCTGCCCCTCGACATCGACCGGGCCTCGCTCGTGTTCATGGTCGTCGCCCACGCCCTGCTGGCGGTCTTCGTCTTCGAGTTCCCGTCCCGGGCCGGCCGAGCGGCGCGGGTGACCGCGGGCCTGGTCGTGGCGGCCGCCTCGGTCTTCGCCGCCTACCTCATCATGACGTCGTACAGCGTCATCGCGGCCCTCGTCCGCAGCGGCCTCGACATGATACGGATCGAAGGACCGTATTTCGCTCCCTTCATCTACGCCCAGGCCTTCGTCGCCCTGGCCTCCTCGATCGCGCTGGCCGTCCGCGGCCTCGGCGAGCCCAGCCGGATCCAGCGCCAGAGGACGGCGGTCGTCCTGGCCGGCATCCTCGTCGGGGCGGCCCTCGTCTGGTTCCTCTCGAACGCCCTGCCCACCATCTCGGGCCGCAGCGCGACCTACGTCCTGACGCCGCTGGCCGCCCTCCTCCTGAGCTCGACCGTGACCTACGGGTTCTCGCTCTCCCGGCTCTTCGACTGGCGCACCATCGGCAGGACGGTGCTCTCCTACCTCATGCTCGCCGTCGTCGTCGGCAT
>JAJXZP010000141.1 GCA_021779995.1 bacterium
CGCATCTTCCGCGTGCACGCTGTCGCCGAGCCCCTCGACGCCCTCGCGGCCTTCGCCGCCGCCCTTGCCGGCCCGGCGGGCGACACCTTCGCCGGCCCCGCGCCCGCCGGGCCGGCCTTCGCCGCCGCGCCCGCCCGCCCGGAAGAGGCCGCCTCGTGAGCGGCGCCGCCGTCTGGGCCTTCCTGACCGCCTACCTCAGGCCGACCCTCGACATCCTCCTTCTGGCCTTCCTCGTCTACAAGACCTACGAGGTCCTGGTCCGCACCCAGGCGGTGCAGCTCGTCAAGGGCGCCCTCATCCTCGCCGCCTTCTACGGCGCGGCCATCTTCCTCCAGCTCACGACGGTGACCTGGGTCCTCAACATCCTGGCGCCGGGCCTCGTCATAGCCCTCGCCATCGTCTTCCAGCCCGAGCTGCGCAAGATCGTCATGCGCCTGGGACAGGGATCGTTCTTCCGCGGCGCCTCCCGGCCGCGCCTCACGCAGATAGAGGCCGTGCTCGCCTCGGCCGAGATGCTCGCCTCCTCGCGGCGCGGCGCCCTCATCGTGTTCGCGCGCGGCGTGGGCCTCAAGAACATCATCGACTCGGGCACCCGGCTCGATTCCCTGCTTTCCTCGAGCCTCATCGTGACGATCTTCGGGCACGACACGCCCCTGCACGACGGGGCGCTCATCGTGCAGGACGGCCGGGTCGCCGCCGCCGGCTGCTTCCTCCCCCTCTCCGAGCAGCAGGACATCCGCAAGAGCTTCGGCACCCGGCATCGCGCCGCGCTCGGTCTCTCGGAAGAGACCGACGCCGTGGTGCTCGTGGTCTCCGAGGAGACCGGCGCCCTCTCCCTGGCCTACGAGTCCAAGCTCTACTACGGGCTCGGCTCCGACCAGGTGCGGCACCGGCTCGGCGAGCTGCTCGATTTCCCCGCAGATGACGCGGACGAGACCGAGGAGGCTTCCGTTGTCGACTAAGGGTTTCTGGGCGCGGATGACCGCCAACTGGCCGGCGAAGGTGCTGTCGCTGGCCGCGGCCCTCCTTTTGTTCTTCTTCTATCGGCTCAACCGGCTGGAGGACCGCTACATCTCGGCCCCCCTCTCGGTGATCATGAACGACGAGTTCGTCCCCTCCAGCCAGATCCCCCGCACGGTTCGCATAACGCTTCGCGGGGACTCGAACTCCCTCTTCAAGATCCAGGACGACGACCTCAGGGCCAGCCTCGACCTGAGCCAGTTCCACGGCGAGGGCGTGTTCCGCGCGCCCGTGCACATCGAGCAGCGCGACACGGCCCTCGGGGTCGACCCGCTCATGATCCAGGTCGAGCCCGCCGAGGTGGCGGTCAACCTCGAGCGCAAGCTCACCCGCACCGTGCCCGTCACGCCCACCTTCCGGGGCTTCCTCGACCCGGGCTACGAGCTCGTCTCCTTCGACATCACGCCGCCCGAGGTGGAGATCACGGGGCCGGCGAGCGCCGTGAACCGCAGCTCCGACGTCTCCACCGATTTCATCGAGCTGACGGGCCGGAATTCCGATTTCGACGTGGCCGTGCGGCTCGTCAAGAAGGACAGCCTCATCTCCCTGACCGGGCCCGATACGGTGGATTTCCGCGCCGTCGTGCAGAAGTCCCTGGCGGTGAGGACCTTCGAGGGGCTCGACATCGTGCCGACGGGCCTGGCCGATTCCCTGTCCGTGGTTTCGGTCATGCCCAAGGGCATCGTGACCGTGCGTTCCTCGACCTCGGACATCTCCGGCTTCCAGCCGGCGCCGGGCGTGCTCTCGCTGGACTGCTCGTCCGTCCGCGGACCCGGCACCTACACGCTCACCGTCGTCGCCAGCGTGCCCGACGGCTATACCCTCGAACGCTACGAGCCCAAGACCGTGACCGTGGTCGTCGAAAACGGAGGTGCGCAATGATCGTCGGCCTGGGCGTGGATGTGGTGCACGTCAAGCGGATCCATCACTGGCTCGCCACGCCGGGTCTCGTCGACCGGTTCTTCCACCCCGACGAGGTCCGCACCTCGATGGAGCGCGGGCCCGGGGCCGCGCTCTCGCTCGCCGCCCGCTTCGCCGCGAAGGAGGCCTTCGGCAAGGCGCTCGGCACCGGCCTCTCGGGCATCAAGCTGCGCGACCTGCAGGTGATCAACAATTACAACGGCAAGCCGGACATGCTGCTGCACGGCACCGCCCTGGACCGCCTCAACGAAGCGGGCGGCGGCAGGGTCCATCTGTCGCTCACCCACGAGAGCGACAACGCCATAGCTGTCGTGGTGATAGAGGGCTAGCATGGTCCGCTACGTCCAGAAGCCGGAGAAGGACGACAAGGAACGCAAGGTCACCTTCATCTCGAAGGAGACCGTGCACTGTCCCGTCTGCGACAGCAACTTCCACAGGGAGGAACTCTTCTCCGGCCGCGTCAACGCCGGCGAGCTCACCGACGAGCTGCACCGCACCTACATTCCCATGCAGGCCTACGGCGAGGTCCATCCCCTGGTCTACGACCTCACCGTCTGCCCTTCCTGCTGGTACGCCGCCTTCCGCTCCGACTTCGCGGCCATTCCGCCCAAGGTGGTCAAACCCCTCGCCGACGGCATCGAATCGAGGATCGCGGCCGCGGGGCGCATATTCCCCTCTCCCGATTTCGGCTCGCCGCGCAGCCTGGTCGAGGGTGCGGCCTCCCACTATCTGGCCATGCAGTGCTACGAGCATTTCACCAAGGAGTATTCGCCCGCCATCAAGCAAGGCATCTCGGCCCTGCGCGCCGCCTGGCTCTGCGGGGAGCTGGACGCCAAGGAGCCGGGCCAGAACTACGCCTACATCGCGCGCATCTTCTACGGCAAGGCGCGTTTCCTGTACCGGCTCGCCCTGGAGAGCGAGCAGAAGGGCAAGGAAAGTCTCACCGCCGTGAAATGGCTCGGCCCGGACACCGACAAGAATTACGGCTATGAAGGGATCCTGTATCTCCACGCGATGCTCGAGCTCAAGTACGGGCCGACCTCGGACGAGGCCAAGCGCCTGGAGCTTCTCACCGACTCGAAGCGGACGGTCGCCAAGATGTTCGGCCTGGGCAAGAAGACCAAGGCCAAACCCGGTCCCTTGGTCGACAAGGTCCGCGATCTCTACGACAAGCTGAAAGCCGAGCTCCGAGAGGCCGACGACGAGGACGATGACTAGCCGCAACATCAAGCTCGTGCTCTCGTACGACGGCACCGACTTCGGGGGCTGGCAGCGCCAGGACAACGCGCGCTCGGTCCAGGAAGAGCTCGAGCGCGCCCTGGCGGCCATGCACGGGCATCCCGTGCCGGTGACGGGAGCCGGCCGCACCGACGCCGGCGTCCACGCCATGGGGCAGGCGGCCAATTTCTACACGGACATCGCCTCGATACCGGCGAGCCGTTTCGTCCCGGCCCTCAACCATCTCCTGCCGCGCGACCTGCGCGTGCTCGAGTCTTCCGAGGCCGATCCCGATTTCCACGCCCGCTTCGACGCCCGGCTCAGGCGCTACCGCTACTTCATCCTCTGCGGTTCCTCCGCCGATCCCCTGCGGCTCCGCTATTCCCATCACCTCCGCCGGGCTCCCGACCTGGAGTCGCTCAACGCGATGGCCGGCCTCCTCCTGGGCGAGCACGACTTCACGACCTTCTCCTCGGCCCGCGATCCCTCGGCCAGCCGTTCGCGCTACGTGCACGAGGCTTCCTTCCGGTGGGACGGCGGATTCCTCGTCTTCCAGATAGCGGCCAACGCCTTCCTCTGGCGCATGGTCAGGTCCCTGG
>JAJXZP010000168.1 GCA_021779995.1 bacterium
TCCGGCCCGCGCGACAGATCGACGACCGCCGTCGAATACGGCCTTCGCACGAAGCGCCGAGGCGGGGTCTCGCCGAGGTATTGGTAGTACACGACGAAGCGCGACAACTCCCCCGCCGCCGCCTCGCGCGCGAACCATTTCTGCGTATACGAAAGGCCGTGCCTTTTCCTGTGAACTTCGATCATCGCAACCGTATCCTTCCTGACAGGCGCCCCTTGCCGGCGCCGATTGTCGCCACCGCGATATTCCCCCGAACCGCCCGCGGCGGGCGGCTAGCGGCGCGCGCCGCCGAGGCCCTGATGATATTTCCTAAGGCCGTCGAGGAAGCCCGCGGGGGTGCCTATGTCGATCTTCTCGCCCTCGATCACGAGCCCGAGGAAATGCTCCTCGCGCCGCAGCTCCTCCAGCGCGTCGGTGAGCTGGACCTCGGCCTCGCCTCCGCACTCGGCGACGCGGCGCTCCAGTTCCTCGAAGAGCCGCGGCCCCAGGATGTACAGGCCGAAGACCGTGAGGTAGGTCTTCGGTTCGAGCCCCTCGACCGCGAGGAACTCGGCGGCGTACTCGACGTCGGGCTTCTCCTTGAACTGGGAGATCTCGAGAAGGTCCTGAGAGTCCTCCACCCAGGAGCCGCCCACCGTGCCGAACCTGCCGATCTCCGCCTCGGCCGTCGGCTGCAGGCCGATGAGGTTCGTCTCGAGCTCCTGGAACTTCTCGACGAGCTGTTTCGCGCAACGCTTCTCGCCGCGCTCCACGAAGAGGTGGTCGCCCAGGACGAGGAGGAAGCTCTCGCCGCCCACCCAGTCCCGCACGCCGTAGATGGCGTGCCCCAGGCCCCGCTGCTCGGCCTGCGTCCTGAAGGTTATGCGCTTCCCCTGCTCGCGGATGGCCACGAGGCTCTCGCGGGCCTGGGTCGAGAGCTTGGCGTAGTGCTCTTCCGGCAGGTTCTGGCCGAAGAAATCCTCGAAGAGGCGCCGGTCCTGCTCCTGGATGACGATGCAGAGCTCCTCGATGCCGGCCTCGAAGACCTCCTCCACATTCGCGAGGATGAGGGGCAGCATGCGCCCCTTCCGGTCCACCACGGGGAGGAACTCCTTGCGCACCGCCGAGGTCATGGGGAAGAGCCGCGTGCCGTAGCCGGCCGCGGTGATCACCGCCTTGCGAACCTTCTGGCTCCGCGGGATGGTGAGCCTCAGGCAGGAGAGGCCCAGGTCGCGCTCGAGGATCGCTATGGCCCGCTCACGCGAGGCCTCGTCCCTGGCCAGGAACTGCACCGAGCCGTCGCCCTGGCTGCCCACGCCCTTGCCCCCGTGCACGAAGGGAAGGAGCGCCTCGTGGCCGAGCGCCCGATGGAGGGCCGGCGCGGCCAGCTGCTCGGGGCAGGCCGGCCTCGCGTAGCGGTCGAAGAGCTCCTGCGCCTTCGTCATGAGCGAGCCCAGGCGGGGCGCGTCGCCCAGGCGGAGCGCCTCGGCGGCCTCGGCCGTGAGGGCTTCGTTCAGGGGGCCAAGCAGCTCCTGCACGCCGCGCTCGACCTCGTTCTCGGCGAAGGGAAAGGCCTTGTTGAGGTCGGCGAGGATCCTGACCGTGTCCTTCGAGGCTTTCAGGTCGGCGACGATGAAATGGAAGTCCGCCCCGCAGGCGAGCTCGTCCACCTCGAGGGTGTCGCCGTCGAAGACCATGGCGACGGGCCTGCCGCCGTAGGCGCAGCCCTGGTCGAGCCTGCCGCAGCGCGAGGGCGTGGCGATCTCGCCGCGATAGGCGTACTCCATCTCGCCGCGCACCGTCATCTTGAGGTCGTAGACGAGGTTGAAGGCGCGGGCGGTCAGGACGCAGACCGCGGCGCTCGAGGAGAGGCCCTTCTTCACCGGGAGGTCGGTGCGGTAGTTGTCGATCTCCAGGCCCTTCACCGCGTTGTTGGTGAGCACCTGGTAGGCCACGCCGGCCACGTAGCTGAAGAACCCGCCCTTGCGCGCCTCGGCCAGGAGGAGGTCGGTGCGCATGGGCAGCTCGAACTCCTGGCGCTTGCCGCCGTCTCCGAGGGAGGAGCGGAAGATGAGCTTGTCGGGATGAGGCCGCACCTGGGCGTAGATGCCCTGGTTCGTGCCGCAGATGATGGCCCGCCCCGGCGTGATGGAAGAGTTGACGCGCCGGTGCCCGCCCGCCCAGTCCGAGTGCTCGCCGAAAAGGCAGATCCGCCCCGGCACGAAAATATCAAAGCTTCGATCGCTCATCTCATCTTGCCTTTCGCCACCCGCGCCGCCGCGCCGACCGCCTTCTTCAGCGCCAGAGCGGCCGCGAAGACCCGCTCGTGCGCCGCGTCGGCGGGGCCGTAGGGCGCCGCGCCGCGCGCCGCCTCGAGGGGATGCGCGAAGGCTTCCCGGTTTTCGTCGATGAAGCGCGCGAGCTTTCCCACGGCGGGCTCGGAGAGAGTATTGGGATGGAGGCAGATGGTCCAGAGCCCCCCGCCCATTTTCCGCGGCCGCCAGAGCTGCTGGGGCAGCCAGACGAAGCCGCCGCGGAGCACGGCCCGCCGCGCGAAGCCGTCGCTCACGATCCGGATGGGGCTCTCGCCGGCCAGGGCCGCGAGGGTGAGCGAGTCGAAGCCGTGGGCCGGAGCCACCCAGACCGCGGGCTCGAGTCCCTCCGCCGCGAGAGCGGCCACGCCCTCGCGGATGCGGCGCCGCTGCTCCTCTTCGGCCAGGCCCGCGAACTCGCTGTAGGCGTTCACGGGCACCAGGCCGCGCCGCGAGGGCCTGAGCGCGTGAGAATAGCCGTGCAGGCCGATCACCCAGCCCGAGGCGGCCCAGGAGCGCGCCCGCTCCCAGAAGCCGCCGTCGACCGGGCCGCGCACGAGATCGGGATCGACGTTGGCCGGCACCACAGCGACGATGGGCGACACTCCCCGCTCGCGGAGCGCGGCCTCCACCGCGTCCCAGCGCGAGCGGTCCATGGTGGGACAGGCGTCGTCGAGCCGCACAAGGTACCTAGCGCCCATGGATGCCCCCCAGAATCAGCTTGGCGCGCATATAGGCGCTCAAGGCGGCGTAGTAGGCGAGTATCGACGCGCGCTTCGCCGGAAAGCGGGCGAGCGAGATGCGCCGCTTCTCGCGAATGCTCGTCTCGAAGGCGCGGGCCGACAGGCCGCGGCCGTTGGTCCAGCTCACGGGCAGGGATACGGCGCTGACGTTAGGCGCTTCAGTCGACATATTCCATTCCAAGCCTATTCCAAGGCCTTTTCATATCGACCTCCGCAGATCCCGAAGGGTATCCGCTTCTCGATGATCCGACCGGGCTCATTGGGCGGCGACGTGATATCGTCCGAGCATGTGAACGCTTCCTCGACCAGTTCATCGTCCACGGCACTGATGGCGTGCAGACGCGCCTCCCGATGCGCATGGTACTGCACCAACCATCGATATCGTATCGGAAATCGGAAGGTATCCGCAATTCGGCATCTCATGGTCAAATTGCCGGGTCATTACGGGCCTTCCGTATCGTGTCCCATTCCTGCGCTCACAGCCCGAGCAGTTCCTTGAAGTAGGCGATGGTGCGCTTAAGGCCCTCGTCCAGCGGGACCTTGGGCTCCCAGCCCAGCTTATCCTTGGCGAGGCCAATGTCCGGCCGCCGCTGGCGCGGGTCATCCTGGGGCAGGGGACGATGCACGATCTTCGAGCGCGCGCCCGAGAGCTTGATCACGAGCTCGGCCAGCTCGAGCATGGTGAACTCGCCGGGGTTGCCGATGTTCAC
>JAJXZP010000060.1 GCA_021779995.1 bacterium
GGAGCGGCGCGCAGTGGTGCGGGCCGGGCCGGTGCGGCGCGGGCCGGCATGGCGCGAGCCGCCGCCTCGTCGGGCCTCGCGAGACCCGCCGCGAAGCCGGTCCCGGCCCCCGTCCCAGCCCCGCCGATGACCGTTTCGCCTAACTTCTCGGTCTCGGCGGCGGAGCGGCGGCCGAAGAGCCGGCCGATCAGGTCGGCGTCGATGCAGGCGCCGGGCTCGACGCCCAGGGGCCCGAGGTCGAAGGGCTCGGCGCAGGAGACGCAGCGCATGCCCCGAGCGGCGGCGATCGAGGCGAGACTCGCGAGGAGCGAGGCGTACGGCTCGGGCGGCAACCGAAGTGCCGGCGGCCCGGCCGGCGACGGGCGCTGCCCCCTCTCGCCCGCGGGCTCGAAGAGACCGCAGGGCATTCGTCCTTCGGCCGGTCCTCCGGCCGGTCCTCCGGCCCGCGCGCCGTCCGGGCTCGCCGCGGCGGCGCCTGCCGCCCGCACCGGGGCCTTTCCGGCCGCCGGGGGGCGCGGCCGGGCGAAGAGCGGGTCGGGAAAGCCTGAGCGCGTTATGCGCTCCCCTGTGCGCGCGTACTCGTCAACGAGGCTCAGGGTCACGCGCTTGGTGCGGCCTTCGAGGGCGGCGGCCAGGGCCGCGAAATTGCGCAGGTGGAACTCGGCCCCGAGCCCCCCGGCGATCAGGATGGGATCGTAACGCCAGAGTACGCGCTCGCTCCCGAGCCGTTCCGAGAGGCGGGCGAAGGCCGTAAGGACCTCGTCCGGCCGCGGGACGCCGGGCTCGAGGGACCGAGGGTAGCCTGTCAGGGTCACGTGCACGAGGCTGCGCACGCCGAGGTCCTCGAGTCGCTCCCCTCCCCGGTCGGCCAGGGGGCGTGGATCGCGGGTCCACAGCACGAGGCAGTCCATCTCGGCGGGATCGAGGGAGACGCGGCGGACGGAGCGCGCGTCGAAGGGATTGCGCACGAGGCAGTACCCCGCCTCGATCCGCGCCAGGAGCCAGCCCAGGTAGTGCGCGGGGATATCGCAGCGCCGCGAGGCCGAGACGATCACGGACCTTCCTCGGGCGCGCCGCTGTGTCCTCCCCCGGCCACGCCTGAGGGCGCGCCGCGGCCCGTCGCGGCGCCCGCGAAGCCGGCTCCACGCTCTTCCGGCGGCGTTTCCGAGGGGCCCTGCCCGGCCCCCTCGCTCGAGGCCTCGCTCGAGGCCTCGCCAGAGGCGCGCCAGACGAAGTCCTCATAGCGCGTCTTCCAGCCCCGGTAGGCGCTCTCGCCGAGCCAGAAGGCCCCGATGTCCTTGCGCGCCCAGGCGTAGATCCGCGAGCAGCGCAGGCGCTTCGCGGCCGCATCCGGGACGAAGTGCCCCGCGGCGAAGTCCCGCTCGGCCTCGTCCAGCTCCGCCTCCAGGCGGACGGCCGAGAAGACGCGCAAGCTCGGGCTTGAGACCGCGCCCTTGTTGAGCGCGAAGCAGAGCCGCCGTTCGGGGCCGGCCAAGCAGAGCGCGCGCCGCGGGTCGCCCGAGCCGAAGGGACGCAGGGGCCAGGCCCGGGGCCGCCGGTTGCCGCGGAGGATGCCGTTCTCGATCGCGTCGAGCGAGAAGCCGAAGCCGCCCAGCTCGATGACGGTGCGGATGAAAAAATCGGCGCGGAGGAGGATGTTCTCCCTGATGCCGAGCTCGACCAGGGAGAGCGAGACGCAGGCGTTGTAGATGTTGATCCAGAACGCCGCGCGCTCGCCGGGGCCTTCGAGGCTCCGCGGCTCGGCCTCGGCGAGAGCGCCGCGGAAGGGCGCGGCGGCCAGGCGGGCCATGGTTTCCGCCCGCTGGATCTCCGCGGGTGAGGCGAAGAAGTCCGCCCTAAGCCTTCGCATGGAGCGGGAAAAGGCCGCGGACAGCTCGACGAGGTCCTCGCTCATGGAACCGAGGATAACCGCGATCGGTCAACGCGTCCAGCTCGGGCGCGCGCCTAGAAGTCGAAGCGCACGAGGCCGGTCCGGACGGCCTCGCGCACGGCCTCTCCCCGGCGATTGACGCCGAGCTTGGCGTAGATGCTTTCGAGATGGAAGCGGACGGTCCGAACGCCCAGGCCCAGGACGGAGGCTATCTCCGCGTTGGACCAGCCGTCGGCCAGGTACTCGAGGATCTCCGTCTCGCGGCGGCTGAGGCGTGTCGGCGGCCCGTCCGGACGGCTCGCGCCGGGCGGGATCGAGGGCGGCGGTTTCATCGGGGGCGGCGAGGGGAGGGCGACGAGGTCGGGCAGCTCGCCCGCTCGGGCGAGTTCGAGGCCCTGATCCAGCGCCCGACGCTCGAGCTCCTCTCCCTCGGCGCCTTCGAGCTCCAGCCGGACTTTCAGCGGCCCGGAGCGCAGCCCCACGGCGTACCTCCCCGGTGCCACCAGGCCCGGCCGCGCGGCCACTCGCCGTCCTGTCGATGGGCGCCGTGGTGGCGCTCCCTCGGCCTGGCCGAGGGCCGAACCCGGAGCTCGAGCCTCTGTCCGCCGCGGATCAGGACGAGCTCCAGCTCCGCCTCCGGAACTGCCTCGTCCAGGATGCCCAGCAGCTCCGACGGGCTTCGGGCTGCCGTGCCCCCGAGCGAGACGAAGAGGTCGCCCGGAAGCAGTCCCGCGAGGGCGGCCGGGCTTTCCGGCTGGACGCCCGCCACCAGGAGAGCCTCCTCCCTCCCGTCGCCGAACAGGCTCGCGAAGCCCTCCGGCGCCTCGACCGGGATGGTCGAGACGCCGAGCCAGGCGCCGGAGGCGAAGCCGCGCGCGGCGATCGAGCGCGCGAGCTCGGCGGCTCGCCGGGCGCTCAGGGCCCAGCCGCGATTGCCGCCGCCGTCCGACACGACGAAGCCCGCCAGAGCGCCGTCGGGGGCGACCAGCGCGGCGCCGGCGAAGCCCGGGAATCTGCCGCCGTCCGTCTGGATATAGGCCTCCTCGCCCTCTCCGCCGGAGAAGCGAACCAGGTCGAGGCGGGCCTCGGGGCCCTGGGGCGAGGGATAGGCGAGGGCGAGGACCAGGCTGCCCAGGGCGGGCAGGCCCTCCATGGGCGCGAAAGCCGAGCCGGGCCGCTCGGCCTCCAGCTCGAGCACCGCGAGGGAGAGCTTGGGGTCGAAGCCGGCGACGCGGGCGGCGATCCGCTCCCCGCCGGTCGCGAGTATCTCGAGTCTGTCCCCTTCTTCGGCCTGGTAGGCCGGGACGAGGAGATGCCTTCCGTCGAAACCGAGGGCGGTCCTCCCGCCGAGGCTCGAGGGAACGTGGAACAGGCGGGGCGAAGCCGAGGCCGCGAGGGCCGCGAGCGAAGCGGAGAGCGAAGCCATATCGTCCATGCGATAGCCTCCAATGTGGAAGATACCTCGTCGCGGCGATGGCGAGAAATGCGGCGCGACGGGGTCCTATGGATAATTTCGCGCTGCCGGAGCGTCGCGGCGCCGGCCGTTCGGCCGGGCTCGCCGTTCGGCAAGGGCTCGCGCGACTTCCTTGACCGCCGCCCTAGACGCCGGGCGAGGCGCCATTTTACTATCGCGCCGAGCGGGACGCGTTTCCCGGTCGTCCCTTCCCGGCTTCCTTCGGAGCGGCGGGACAATAAAGATCTCGGAGACCCAGCGGAGATGGAAACTCGATCCCTTCCCGATCCCAGTCCTGGCATCTCCGCCCCGCTCCGAGCCGCGACGATCCTCCCTCGCTACAAGGCCGCACTCGCGGCACTCCTCCTCATCGCTTTTCTGCTCCTCATGGAGCTGGGCTCGGCGAGGCCGCCGGTCAGGGCCGAGCAGGGGACCGTAGACCTGACCGGCGCCTCCCTGCGGGATTCCGCCGTCTCGCTCTCCGGAGCCTGGGCTTTCTATTGGGGTCGCCTGCTCTCGCCCCGGGAATTGTCCGAAGACTCGGCGCCGCTGCCGCAGGGTTTCATCGCCCTTCCCGCCACCTGGACGCGCGTCCGATTGGAGGGAAAACCGATACCGCGGCGAGGGAACGCGACCTTCACGCTCCGCGTCAGGCATGCCTGGAAGGGCCAGGAAGTCGGCGTCCGGATCAGGAAGGTCAACTTCGCCTACAGGCTCTTCGCCGATTCGAGGCTGATCGCCGAGTCCGGAACCCTCCCGGTAGCGGGGAAGGCCTTCGTGGGCCGATACGACCCCCAGATCGCCTTTTTCGTTCCGGAGTCGGACGAGACGGTCCTGACGCTGCAGGTGTCCAACGAGGTGGCGGGAGCCTGGGGAGGCCCCGTCGACGAGATCGACATGGGTCCGCGGAGCGCCATCGAGTCCGAGTCAGGCGCGCTCCTGATTGCCGATGCCTTCAATATCGGCGGGCGGGTCCTCCTGCTCGTGCTCTTCCTGATCGCCTTCGCCCTGCTCGGGAGCAGGACGGCCCTGGTTTTCTCGTCCTTCGCGCTGGCCTCGATCGTCCGGCTCTCGGAGGCCGGAGAGATTCTCCTCCTCAGACTTTTTCCCCGGATGAGCCTCGACCTGTTCATCCGATCCTTCCTCCTGTCCTCGCTTCTCACGGGGCCGCTCATGCTGCTCTCGATCTTGACCTTCTTTCGGGAGGACCGAGCTGCGGCCGGAGAGCCTCCGACAGGGGGCCGAGGGGCCGCGCGGGACCGAATGAACGCGGAAGTCCTCCCCCTCGTCGTCGGCGCCGTCTCGATCCTCGAGCTGCTCTTCTTCGCCTTCGCCGGGCTCTCCGTCTGCCTCGGGTGGTTCGAGTACCTCGTCCCCGTCCTGATCCTCAGCCTCCTCTACGCCGGCGCCGCGATCGTCGACCGCCTGAACCGGCTCGGCAGCAACCGAGGGCTCCTCGGCGCCTATCTCCTCTTCCTCTTCCAGGCGGCGGTCGAGGCCCTCAATCAGCTCCGCATAACGAACCGGGATTTCCTCTATCCTTTCTCCTTCCTCAGGGCCGGCCCGGTCGATCTCTCCTCCTTTCGGATCCAGCAGGGTCTCGTCTCCTACCTCATTTTCGCCTGTCTGGGATTCTATTTCCTCTACCGCATCGTGGCGCGCCGCCTCTCGAGATCGCAGGTCTCGCCCCGGCCCTCGCCTGCTCCTCCCTCCCTGGACGAATTCGCGCGAGCCCACGGGATTTCCGATCGCGAGAAGGACATTCTCTCGCTGGCGATCATGGGCCTGTCCTACGAGGAGATCGGCGAGCGCTGCTTCATCTCCAAGAACACGGTCAAGGCCCACCTGGGCAGCATCTACCGCAAGCTCGGCGTGAAGAACAAGACCGAGCTCGCGAGCAAGTTCGGCGGCGCGCGCTAGCTTAGCAGACGGCCCGCGCCAGCTAGTGCCGGCCGGCTTCGCCTCCGCGGAAAAAGCGCGTCGTTTCCGCAAAATCACCCGATCGGGTAATAGCCAACTCCTCCTTCCCGCTGCTTCCCTTGTTCCAAACGAGGAGGCGGAATGAAACGAACGGTTCTAGCGGCGCTCGCCGCGTTCGCTCTGATCGGGGCTGCGGGGGCCCAGTCCACGAGCCCATCCGCTTCGCCGTGGACGATCCTGGCCGCTCCTTCCGTCGCCGTTCCATTGATGGCGGGCGACGGGTCCTCGAGCCTCGCCTTCACGACCTCCTGGGGAGGGAGCCTCGACGCCGAGTGCGCCCTGCCCGGGACCCTGCCCTTGAGTCTCCGGCTCGGGGCAGGCTACTCGATCGCCAGCCTGAGCCCCATGGACGGGGTATCGGTGCCCGGGAACCTAAGCGAGGCGGTCTTCCTCGGAGGCCTCGGTCTGGGGAGGCGAGTCTCGACCGCCGTCTCGACCCAGGTGTTCCTGGACGGGGGTCTCGCCTACGGCAGCCTCTCCACGGGCGCCAACTCGGCCTACGCCGCGGCCCGCGCCGGGGCCGAGCTCCGCCTGAGCTTCGGCTCGGGGCTCTTCGCCCAGGTCGAGGCCGACGCCCTGTACCGGGCCGGTCTGTACGGTGGCCTGGGCGCCACCATAGGCCTGGGGTATCGCCTGCCCGAGTCCGCCGCCCCGTCGGCTCCGGCCAGGATTCAGCTGCTCCAGCTCCAGACCATGACGATCTCCTCCGTCTTCCCCGTCCTGCGCTCCTACTACGACCTTCACCCGGTGGGGACGGTGAGGATAGCCAACACGGGCAAGGAAGCGGCGCGCGACGTGCGGGTCGGCTTCCTCATCAAGCAGTACATGGACGCGCCGAAGGACTGCGGCGAGATCTCCGTGATCGAGCCGGGGAAGTCGGTGGAGCTGCCGCTCTACGCCCTCTTCAACGACAGCATCCTCGACGTGACCGAGCCCACGAAGGTGATCGGGGAGGTCTCGGTCCGCTACGACGGGGGCGGGAGCCTGGACCGGACCGGGACCGTCCTCGTCTACGACCGGAACGCCCTGACCTGGGACGACAATCGGAAGGCCGCCGCCTTCGTCTCGAACAAGGATCCCTGGGTCCTCGACCTGACGGGCAACATCATGGCGGCGGTACGCGACGCGCGGAACCCGGGCCTGCCGCGGAATCTCCAGACCGCGGTGGCGGTCCACGAGGGGCTCCGGATCTACGGCATCGGCTACATGCTGAGCACGACGCGTCCCTTCGAGCAGGCGGTCTTCGACCCCCAGGTCGTGGACACGCTCAAGTTCCCCCGGCAGACCCTCACCTTCCGCGCCGGGGACTGCGCCGATCTTTCCGTGCTCTACGCCTCCTGTCTCGAGGCGGCCGGGGTCCCCACGGCCTTCGTCACCGTGCCGGGCCACATCTTCATCGCCGTCGATCTGGGGATCGGACAGGAGGAGGCCATGAGGCGGGGCATGAGCCCCGGGGACCTCATCGTCCGGGACGGCCGCGTCTGGCTGCCGATCGAGACGACGATGCGCGACGCGGGCTTCCTGGATGTCTGGAAGACGGCGGCGGGCGAGTGGCGCGACGCCTCGGCCAAGGGAAGCGCCGCGTTCTACCCGGTGCACGAAGCCTGGAAAACCTTCCCGCCCATGGGCCTGCCCGCCGACGGGACCACCGTGGCCTCGCCGCCGCACGACACCGTGCGCAAGGCCTTCGGCTCCGATCTCGGCACGGTTGTCGACGCCCAGCTGGGCGCCCGGCTCGCCGCGCTGGGCCCGGCGCCGGCGGCGAGCCCGGCCGCCGCGAAATACCTGAACGACCGAGGCGTGCTCTACGGCAGCTACGGCCGTCTGTCGGACGCCGAGCGGGAGTTCGTCAAGGCCGCTGCCGCCGGCTCCAGCCCGGCCGTCGTGAATCTCGGCAACGTCGCCCTCCTGCGCTCCGACCCCGCCGCGGCCCTCGGCTACTATCAGAAGGTCGAGGCCCGGTACTCGGGCGACGAGCGCTTCCTCGTCAATCTCGCCAAGGCGGCTTCCGCCCTCGGGAGGACCGACCTCGTCGAGCGCAGCCTCGCGGCCGTGCGCAAGCTCGATCCCCGGGCCGCGGACCAGTATGCCGCCCTCGCCGAGGCCGGGCCGACGGGCACGCGCGCGGCGGAGATCAATGCCGCCCAACCTTCCTGGTTCTGAAAGAGGAGCGAAAAGAACATGACCACGACATCCGTGCGCGATCGCCGGGCGGGCCTCTCGGCGCTTGCCCTCGTCTCCGCCATCATCGCCGCGGCCGCCGCGCTCGGCGGCTGCAGCAACCCGCTCGCCGCCGCGGCGCAGGCCGCGAGGATCGCCGCCGCCACAGGGCTGCCTTCGGCCCCTTCCGACATCGCTGTCTCTGTCGCGAGTCACCAGGTGACATTGAGCTGGACGGCAGTGCAGAATGCCACGAGCTATAACATTTATTGTTCGACGAGCACTTCCTCGATCCCGCTGAACTCCTCGACTCTCCTCGCAAAAGTCAGTTCGGGGGATACCTACACACATACCGGCTTGACGAACAAGAGTACCTACTACTACGCCGTCACCTCGGTCGGGTCGAAGGGCGAATCGGCTGCCTCTGCCACAGTCTCGGCCGTGCCTCTTTTTCTCGTCGCGTATGTCAATATTGGCGGCACTGGTGGATCAGGCTGCGGTGTGCAACCCTACGGCCTGAACCCTCAGACAGGAGCCCTTACGGCAATTTCGGGTTCGACATTCACCGGATCCTATCCATCGGATATCGTCGTCACGCCCAATGGCAAATTCGCGTATATCACGAACTACAACACGGGTTGCATCTATCCCTACACCGTCACCAGTACCGGCGCGCTGAGCTCTCCATTGTCTCAGGTTCCTTGTGCTTGTAGCCCCAGTTCATCTTCCACCGCCATCGACCCAACGGGTTCCTTTCTCTATGTCCTCGGCGCCATGAGCACGAACGTCACCGGCTATCTCATCTCTTCGTCGAACGGGGCGCTTTCCGGAATAACCACAGCGACGGACGGCATTCAGTCATTTCATATAGCCATAAGTCCCTTGGACGATCGCCATGTTCTAGTCGCTTCATATATGACCACTGAGGGTGATGGTGAAGTATATGACTATACCTATGACTCCGGCACTGGACAGCTGACTGCGTGCACCCAACCAAACAATCCCGGCTATAAGTACGTGCAAATCCCCAACCCGTGTTCCATAGCGATCTCGCCGGCCGGGAATTATTGCTATGTCGGCACCGCTAACAGCGGTCTATACACCCTAAGCGCAAACACGGCGACCGGAGAGTTGACTAAAATTCAGAATATCCCGGATACATCGATGCATTATGTTAATGCCATAGCTATCGATCCTCAAGGGGAGTACCTTTTCGGCGCGTCGCCGAATAAAATCGTTTCGGCATCAATCCAATCCGATGGGACCTTGATCCAGCTATCCTCAAATACCGCCGGTTGGTCTTCCAATATCGCGTCCCTGCGCGTGGATCCCACCGGGCAATTTCTCGTCGTTGCAGATGAGAACGGTGGCACCGTTCGCGTCCTGAAAATCGACAGATCGAGCGGCACACTCAGAGAGGTCACCGGCTCGCCCTTCGCGACAGGACTCAATAATCCTTGCGCGGTATACATCGCGAGCCTGCCCTGAGCGAATAGAAAGTCCGTGGCTCGCCTAGGACCAAGACCGGGGATGCGGTCCATCGGCAGACGATAGAAGGCGCGTCTTTGGCTCATGACCAGTACCAGGGACGGTATCCGAGGAGAGAGGGGTTAGCGAATCGCGATCGGTGGCAAGCCGATCCCCGTCCGCGCTTATTCGAGGTCGTGTCAGCGTGGCACGGGGTCGTTCGGCCGCCGCCCCTTGCCCTCCGCGGCCCCCGTCACTACGATGTCGCCCCGGAGGCTCCCGCTTGCGTGTCCGAGGCTTCGCGGCGTTGTACAGCGCCGCAACGATATTCGCCTTCACGTCTCTGTTCGTGAGACTGGCTTCCCGCTACTATTCGGGTCTCTTCATCTCCGGCGCGCGATTCGTGATCGGCGCCGCGTTCTGCGTGGTCGTCCTCTTCGCGCGCTACGGAGGGGTGAAGCCGAAGCGACCCGCCGTCCTTGTGTTTCGGGGGCTCTTCGGCGCGGGCTCGATGGCCGCGACCTACGCGGCGATCTCGCTCACCGGGCCGGGGAGGGCGGCGCTGCTGTCCAACATGTACCCGCTCTTCGTGCCGGTCTTCGCGGCCCTCTTCTTCAAGGAGCGCTTCAATCCGCGGACCCTGGCCAGCCTCGCGCTGTGCACGATCGGGGCGGTCCTGGTGGTGCGCGACGGTTCGGGCGCCGCCCTCTCCGGCGACCACATCGCCATCTCCTCGGCCATCCTCGCGGGAGTGGCGGTCAACTTCGTGCGCCTCGCGACCGGAACCGAGAATCCCTTCCTCATCTACCTGAGCCCCTGCATCTTCGGCCTGCCCATCCTCTTCTTCGCTCCGATGCCCGCGGGCACGGGCGGCCCCGCGGGGCTCCTTTTGCTCCTCGGCGTGGGCGGCGGGGCCTTCGTCGCCCAGGCCCTCATGGCCTACGGCTACTCGAGCGTGCCCGCGGGCCGGGGCTCCGTGGTCTTCTACTGGGAGACCTCCCTGACCGTGCTCCTGGGCGCCCTCCTCGCGGGCGAGCGCTTCAACCTGCGCTTCGCCGCGGGACTGGTGTTCATCCTCGCGGGGCTCTGGTTCAACCGCGAGCGGCGCTCGGAGCGAACCGCCACGGCAGGGGCGCTCTAGACAGGTCTCTCACCGCTCGGTGTCGCGTTGCTCGAACGAGATGTCAGGCCCCGAGTACCAGTGGGAAAATGCGCCGTAGTAAAGAAGGCATCGCGGCGCTTGGTTGGATGCCGTGGATGGAGCGACCCGCCTCTTCCGACGTAGTCCAGCCGGAGCCTCGACGCGGGGCGCCGGCTGTGGCATGCTCACTGCCGATGCCGCTCGCCGACTGTCTTCTGCACAACGGACGCTTCGTCCTGCCTCGCACGGTCCTCGAGGGCGGCGCCATCGCCCTGCGCGGGGGACGCATCCACGGGATCTTCGAGCGGGGCGATCGGCTGCCCTCCGATCTGCCGCGGAGGGATCTGGGCGGAGCCCTGGTGAGCCCCGGGCTTTTCGAGTTCCATATCCACGGGGTCGGCGGCCTTCGCTTCGACGAGCTGGGCTCCGGCCCGGCCGGAGGGGACCGGGCCGCGCGGGGCCTCGACGCCGCGGTCGAGGCGCTGCTGCGTGTCCGCGAGGCCCTGCGCGGCCGGGGCGTCACGCACTTCCTCCCGACGATCGCGTACGGCGAGTCCTCGCTTGAGGCGCTGGCCGCCGCCGTCGAGGCCTCCGGCCTGTCCGAAGCCGAGCTGCCGGGGATCTATCTGGAGGGGCCCTTCATCTCGCCCCGCCGCGCGGGCCGCATACCCTCCGAGTCGATCCGCGAGCCGGATTCGCGCGAACTCGGGCGCATCATCAACCTGGCCCGCGGCCGGCTCCGCGTCATGACCCTGGCGCCCGAGCTGCCGGGCGCCAGGGAGATCGAGGCCCGCCTGTCGGCGGTCGGCGTCCTGCCCAGCCTGGGCCATTCCGACTGCGCCCTGGATCGCATAACGCTTCCCGAGGGACGCTTCTCGATCACGCACCTGTTCAACGACATGTCGCCCTTCTCCCCTCGGGAAGAGGGGCTGGCCATGCTGCCCTTCCTGGACCGGCGCCCCTTCGTGGAGCTCGTCGCCGACGGCCGCCGCGTGAACGAGGCCGCCCTGCGCATCTGCGCCGCCGCCGTCGATCCCGAGCGGCTCATGCTCGTCTCCGACGCGGGGCGCTCCGTCCCCGAGCCCGCAGGCCGCCCGGCTCCGCCTCCCGTGGTGGGCGCCGAGCTGCTGCGGAACTGGCTCAAGGTGACGGGAGCCTCGGTGCCCAACGCCGTGCGCATGCTCAGCCTGACGCCCGCCCAGGCTCTGGGCATGGACGATCGTCGCGGGGCCATCGCGATCGGGCTCGAAGCCGACCTCGTGGTCTGGGAGGGTGAGTTCGAGGCGGTGCGAGAGATACTCTGAGCCTCGGCATGCGGCCTTCTTCATCAAACTGCTCAATGAGGAATTTGCTATCCAGTGGGTAGCGGAATACTCAGGTGATTGATTACTATACTATCCAATCGTACGGCGCTATCGCGGAGGCATAGCGGCGTGTAGGACCCATGGGGCTATTCCTGCCGCGAACCGATTCTATGTATAGAAGACAAAGAATGGAGTTTTTGTCAAGTTATGCGCCGATAGCGGGGCCTTCGTATCCGACCGCGAGGGCGGCCCTCGGGCGCGCTACCGGAGGAGCCGAGGCTACTAAATTATTTCAGTGCGAATCGCTTTTGGCACGGTTCCAGCATAAAGACTGGACCGGCCCTAGGCCGGATAGTCCATGGCAAAAGGAGTGGTCGTATGAAAAAGACGATCGTCGCGTTGTTCGCGGTTCTCCTCGTCGCGCTCACCGCACTGCCCGGTTTCGCCCAGGCGAGGCCGAAGATTCTTTTCATGCCCGGCGTCACCGATCCGTTCTACTACACGATGGAGAAGGGCATCCGGGCCGAGTGCGCCAAGGTCGGCGCCGATCTCGTCGTGGCCGAGTATCCCAGAGCCTGGGGTCCGGAGAACCAGATTCCCATCCTCCAGGCCACCATCGCCGCCGGGAAATACGATCTCCTTCTCATCGCCCCCACCTCGACCGAGGCCTTGAAGGCCCCGCTCAAGCAGATCTACGACTCGGGCGTGGAGATCATCACGGTCGATACCTTCATCGGCGACGGCGACTATTCCAAGCCGAGCGACTACAGCTTCCCGCTCTCCTACATCGGCTCCGACAACTTCCTGGGCGGCAAGCAGATGGCCGAGCATCTGGCCAAGCTCGTCGGCGAGAAGGGCAAGGTCTTCTGCGAGGCCACGAACCCCGACGCCTCCTCGGTGCAGGACCGCGTGAAGGGCTTCACCGCCGGCGTAGCCGAGTTCCCCAACATGCAGCTGGTCGGCGTCGAGTGGTGCCAGGACGTGCAGCAGCGGGCGCAGGAGCAGACTCTGGCCGCGCTCCAGAAGAACAAGAACATCGTCGGCATCTTCGGCACCAACGTGTACTCGGCCCAGGGCTCCTACCAGGCCGTCGTCAACGCCGGACTCACCGGAGCGGTCAAGATCTGCTCCTGGGACGCCACGAAGGACCTCATCGGCGCGCTCAAGAAGGGCCAGGTCGACATGGTGCTGGCGCAGAAGCCCGCCGAGATGGGCTCGCTCGCGGTCGACTGGGGCGTGAAGTACCTCAGGGACAAGGCGAACGTGCAGGTCCCGAAGAAGGTGATCCCCGGCTTCGAGTTCTTCACGCGAGACAACGTCAACGACCCGAACATGCAGCAGTACATCTATCAGTAGAGGAGAAGAGCAGTTGCGGAGGCGCTAGGAATCCGTGACCGGGAGCGGATGCGCGGGGGGGAAGGGCGCGATGGAGTCTTCGGGATCCATCGGCCGCCGTCCTCGCCCGCCGTCGCTCCCCGCCGCCCTCCGGGCGCCTTCGCGGCGGGTTCTCGCATCGCTTCGCTTCTGTCGACGCGCTCCCTGTCTTCAATCTAAGCCGCGCGAGTCTTTTCGACGGAGCGCGATCGTGGAGGTTACTATGGTCAGCGACACGGCCGCGTCGCGCGGGCCGGCGGCCGGGTCCGCTTCCGGCGGCTCGGGGCGATCCTCCGGCGGGAGCGCCGCGGGGGTCCTCGTACGGAATTGGGCGGCATTCTTCCTGCTCTTCATGGTTCTCCTGTTTTCCTTCACGGGACGGAATTTCCTTTCGGTCGTCAACTTCCAGAACGTGCTCTACCTGCAGACGGTGCCCTTCCTCCTGGCCGCTGCGGAGACCTTCGTGATCATCACCGGGGGCCTCGACCTGTCGATTGGCTTCGTGATGGGCCTGGCCTCGGTCAGCGCCGCCGCGCTCATGCAGGTGTTCCTGGGCGCGGGCCTCCCCGTACCCTGGAGCATCTTCCTCGGCTCGGCGGCCGCCATCCTCATAGCGATGGTCCCGGGACTCATCAACGGCATCGTCATCACGCGCTTCAAGGTGCCGCCCTTCATCGCGACCATGGGCATGTGGGGAATCGCGAACGGCGTCGCCCTCAAGATCTGCGGAGGCTTTCCCATCGCCGGCCTGCCCGACCGCCTGTCCAAGCTCGGGAACGGCTACCTCCTCTACGTGCTGCCGGGGTCCTTCGTCTCCTTCCTGGACAAGCCGCAGTGGTTCCCGGACGCGCGGATCCGCGAGCTCTGGCGCCTCGTGCCCTTCGGCATCATCTTCGTCCTGGCGGTCCTCGCCGCGCTCTCCTTCGTCTTGAGGCGCGGGCGCTTCGGGCGCCACACCTACGCGATAGGCGGCAGCATGGACGCGGCCGTGCGCTCGGGCATCGCGGTCGATCGCCATCTGGTGCGGATCTACGTCCTCTCGGCCTTTCTCGCGGGCCTGGCGGGCGTGTTCAACGTCTTCCAGACGGGGGTCGGCAACTACACCACCTTCAGCGCGATGTACGAGCTGTTCGCCGTGGCCGCGGTGGTCATAGGAGGCGCGAGCCTCTTCGGCGGCAAGGGCACCCTGTGGCGCTCCGCGCTCGGCGTCCTCGTGCTCGCCTTTCTCGAAAACGGGCTGGACATCTCCGGCGTCCCGCCCTTCTATCGCTACATCGCGGTCGGCGTGCTCCTCGTGGTCGCGGTCACGATCGACAAGCTCTTCCCGGACCTGAATTAGGAGAAGTCATGGCAACGACATCGCAGACCGGATCCGCCGGCGCGCCCGGGAGCGCGGCCCGCGGCCTCGTCTCCTACCTGGCCAGCCGCTGGGTCGTCATCTTCCTCGTCCTCGAGACCGTCTTCTTCTGCCTCAAGGCGCCCGGCTTCGCCGACCTCAATTCCGCGCAGATCCTGCTCTTCTACGGCACCCAGGTCTTCCTGCTCGCCGTCGGAGAGCTCTTCGTCATCGTGACCGGAGGTATCGACCTCTCGGTCGGCTATATCCTGGGCTTCGCGTCGATCATCTCGATCAAGCTCATCGTCTGGCTCATGGGCCTCGGCCTCTCGCCGCTGTTGGCGATCGTAGCCGGGCTCCTCCTCACCCTCGCGATCGGGCTCGTGCCGGGACTCATCAACGGGTGGCTCGTGGCCTACCTCAAGGTACCGCCCTTCATCGCCACCTTCTCGATGCTCGGCGTCTGCCACGGCGTGTCGGAGCTGATCATCAACGGCGTGTACGCCATGGGCCTGCCCCAGCTCGCGGCCAACATCGGCTCGGGGCGGCTCCTGTATATCGTGCCCGGCGGCCCGACCGTCTTCTTCAACCGCCCGAACGTGGCGCGGGGGACGAAGATCTACGACATCGTGCCGAACATCGTCATCGTCGCCGTCGTCGTGATCGGCATCTTCGCCTTCGTGCTGGCGCGCACGCGCTT
>JAJXZP010000162.1 GCA_021779995.1 bacterium
TCGCTGGAAGGGCCCTCTCCCGATATGGAGCCTCACGGTGATTAAAAACAGCAATTCGAGGAATCGGAAAGAACTGATCCGTCTGCTCTCCGAAAAGGAACAGGAGATCGAGTCGCTCAGGGGCCGCGTCGAGGAGTTCGAGCGCGAGGGTCGGCAGCGCGAGGACGAGGGCTCCTCGCTGGAAGGCAGGCTCTCGCTCGCCGACTCCCGCATCGCCCGGCTCCACGATTCCTACCTCAAGCGCCTTTCCAACCAGACCAGGAGCACGCAGTCCCTCTCGGACACGGTCAACACGATGCTCGGCGCCGTCGGGGAGATAGCCGCCTCGTACGGCGAGATGTCCGAGGCGGTGCGTTCCGTGGCCTCAGTCTGCCGCGACCTGAGCGATAGCTTCGAGGCCCAGGCGCGCGCCCAAGAGGGGATCACGCGGCAGACCGAGGCGATCGGCGAGGCCTCGGAGAGCGAGTCGCTGGAGGCGCGGGAGCTCAGGACGGACCTGGAGCACCTGGAGGAGATGCGCGCCTTCATGGCCCAGGCCATGGACTCGATCGCCGACATCTCCGACCGCCTGAGCCTCCTCAGCATGAACGGCCGCATCGAGGCGGCCCACGCCGGCGCGGCGGGGCGCGGCTTCGCCGTCGTGGCCCAGGAGATGCTCAATCTCCAGGTGGAGAGCTTCAAGATCATCTCCTCGCAGAAGGCGCGCCTCGAGCAGTTCCTCCCCCTCATGTCGGCCATGCAGAAGAAGAGCGACGAGGTCGACGCGCAGGCGCGTGAGCAAAAAAACGCGTTGGGCGGCATCAACAAGGACAATCACGCCCTGAACGACCAGACGAGGCTCAACCAAGAGCGCATTTCCGGCCTCCTGGCCGCGGTGGAGGAGCTCGCGGCCTCCATCGAGCAGGGCCGCAAGACGACCGGCGCCATCGACGAGGAAACCGCCAAGGTCAAGGACATTTTCAAGGAGGAGGTCTTCGTCAGCCAGAAGGTCAACAGCATCGACAGCTTCGTCTTCGACGTCGCCAAGAAGGCGCGCTCCCTGGCGGAGGCCGGCCATCTCCTCGTGAACGAGTACCAGCGGATCTCCGTCCTGAACGGCGCGAGCTACGTCTGGCGCGCCGAGTCCTGGCTCGTCACCTGGCCTGAGCGCCTGCCGCCCCGGCTCAAGGAGCGCGCCGCGGCGATGGGCCGCAGGGTCCTCGCCTGCATCGGCCAGACCGAGAACAACCGGGCCTTCCCCGAGCCCCTCGATCCGGCCTCGGGCATCCTCGAGCTCCGGCCGCTCTCCGACATCGCCGACCGCTCGAGCCCGCTGCAGGCCCTGCAGAGCTTTCTCGGGCGCGTGAGCCTGCGCCTGGAGGATCTCCAGGATCCCCGGAGGATCGACCACTCGCAGGGCCACATGGACATGGACGTCATCGAGCGCTTCGAGGGCGAGTACGAGCGTGCGATGAGCGATACCATCCGCCGCGGCGCCCTGGCCTGCTCCTTCTCCTTCGGGGGGCTCTTCCCCAACGGCGACCTCCTCGTCAACCTCTTCCTGTCGACCATCCAGCGCCACCACTCGGACGCCGAGAAGTATGGCATGATCGGCGAGAGCATGATCCTCGCCTTCCAGGGTCTCGCCGAGAACGGATCGTACTGGAGGGGATGAGGGGCGGCCGTCCCTCAGGCGCGGCATTTGATGCTTTCCGGCGCCCGCTCGGCGGCGAGAGGCCGACGGCGGCCGGGCTCAGGCACCCATGCTCTTCAGCATCTTCAGGATGTCCTCGTAATAGTCGTGACCGTGGCGCTCTTCGTGCCTCCGGGCTCTCGTCTCCGCGAACTCCTCCCCTTCGAGCATCCGGTTCAGCTTTTCCTGGTCGCCGATCACATCCACGAAATCGCCGCCGAAGGCGCCGCTCAGCATCTCCATGGATTCCTTGGCCCGTTTGATATTCGCGTCGAGCTCGGCATTCAGGCATCCGAAGAGCCGCCCCAGCTCGCCGGCCTCGCTTTCGAGCTTGCCCAACAGGCCCGCATAGCCTCTGCGCTCCTCGATCAGGTCCCGTTCCTTCTCGATGGACGCTATTATCCGCTTGAAGGCCGAATATGAATGCTTGACCTCGTTCACGAACGCTTCGATTTCGCGTATCTTCTCGATCTCGTCGCTCCGGATGGCCTCCAGCTCTCCGATCCGCGAATGAAGCCTGGTTTCGATTTCGAATTTGTCGCCCTGCGCCAATTCGCTCGCCCCGATCTTGCGCAGTCCTTCGTTCGCCTCGAGCAGGTCTTCATCGAGCCGCCGGAGAATAGCCCTGTGGGGATCGACATATTCATTGATGGCCTCTCTCGTGTTCCCGAGCCGCTTCGAGAACTCGCTTTTCATCACCCCGACCAGCTGCTCGATCAGATACTCGGTGTCCGTGACGAGCCGCTCATACTCGCTCTCGAACTGGCTCGCCTCGATCTCGCGATCGATGTCGGCTATCGCGCCCGCGGCCTCCCGCCACCTGCCCCTATTGCACAGCTCGTCGATGTCGTAGCGGTACCGGTTGGGGATCATGGGCTGGATGGAGGCCATGTAGAAGTCCAGGAGCCCATCCTGCCTATCGGACTTGTCCTTCCCCCTCAGGAGCTCCCATTCGTCGACCATGCGATCGAACGTGCGCAGGTAGAGGCTGCGGCTCAGGCGGAGATCGGCGTCTCGCCTGTCGGATCGCTTCCGGTAATCGATGATCCATCGCGCGAGATAGGTGATTTGCTTGTTGGAATAGGCCAGCACGAGCTTGAGCAATTCATCATACAGGTCCATGCCGGACTTCTCGTCATCGGGCATCGCTTCCCCCGCGACGTTACGATCTCGACGTCTGGGATACCAGGGCGGCCTCCGGCGCGTCGGAGGCCTCTGTGCCTATTTTCACCGATCCCCTGCCCTAACACAATAGCGCGGAAGCCGGGCGGATAGAGGACGAAATGCGATGGAGGCGGACTATTTCTTCGACTGGATGTTCACGGACAAAGAGTCGGCGCGCTCATCTATGATCCTGTTCCAGAGCGTGCGCCGGTCGACCACCTTGAGGCGGGCGGCGTCGCGAACGTTGGCGTACATCGCGTAATGCTTCTCGAGCGTGCGGTAGTTCGCCCGGTCGTTGGCGTTGATGAAGATATGCTCGAGATGGGCGTCTATCTCCTCATCGAGCTTCTTCGTCAAGTCCTCCATGATCCTGCGATAGTTGTCGCGGACGTTCGACAAATACTCCACGGCTATGGCGTCGCGGTCCCGCGCCCGGCCGAAGGCGTCGACGAGTTCCGAGAATTCGGCGATGGCTTGCTCGTAACGCTCGGCGACGAAGGAGGCCTGGGCCTTCCTGATCCGCTGCATGACCGAGACGGGATCCGCGGCCGCGATCGGGAGTCCCGTCGCCTTATCGAAGAATCCGCCCGTCGACGAGGTGGCGATGCGGGCCATGAGGTTGAGGGAATCGGAGAATATGCGCGAAGACCAGAGCCCCTGGTCGATGGACTCGTAGAGGGCGACCATGCGATCGCGGTACTCCAGGCGGCCCGCCTCGTGCGCGAGGAAGACGGTGTCGAACACCGGCACGTTGACGCCCTTGAATTCCACCATGCCCGTGTCGAAGAAGTCCACGGCGCGAAGGAATTCGAGGCGCGACGAGGGAGGGAGGGCCTTGAGTTTCTGGAAGGTGACGCTCGTGAGGAGGATCTTCGTGCGGTCGGGAGCTATCCTGTTGGCCCTGGCCTGGAGCCTCGCCGCGGTATTGACGATGGTGCCCGAGAGGTCTCCATCCCTCGTAATGACGAGCTGGGAGTACTTGGCGCCCCCCGCGACGCCGGCCGAGATCTGGAAGCCCGGCAGGCCGCTGGACGTGACCGCGGCATCGGCCTCGCCGCGCTCTCCCGTGCCTTCCTTGGCGAGAGCTCGGGCGATGAGATAGACGACCTCGAAAAGCTCCGCCGCCGAGCCGCCGAGGAGGAGGATCTCGTCGCCGCTCGCCCGCCTGGAGACTACGCCGTACTTGCCCGCTATCGCCGGAATGTTCTGCTGCATGACCCGATCGAGGAGATTGAGCATGGACATATTGTGGCGGTACTTCTGGCAGAAGCGCGTATAGCCGTGGATGTCGATTATCGACATGTAGACGTCGGGGATCATGGCCATGCGCTTGAGGTCTCCCGCGAAGCGATATTTCCGGTCGGGGACGACGACCTTGCTCCAGACTTTCGGATGGGAGAGCGGCGAGGTCTCGCGGAAGAAGCCCCAGTAGAGGCGTTTCTGCAGCTCGAAGGCCCGCTTGAAGATCGCCTCGGTGCGGGGCGAGTCGGGGAGGGCCGCGCAATACTCGCGCAAGGCCTTGAAGGTCATGAGCTCGCCGCGGATAATCTTGTCGGAAAGGTGGACGACGACTTCATACGGCGACGTACCGGGCGAGAGTTCTTTTATGTCATTCATTCAACCTATCCCCGCATAGACCGGAACTCCCACTACGCTCTGAATCACCGGCACATCCGGCGTCCGCGCCATCGCCATCGCCATCGCCATCGCCATTCTAACGTCCCCATCCTTCGTGTCAATGCCGCGCGGGGGACTCGGCGCTCATGGCGGCTATCCATCCCGCGATGCTCAGAGCCACCTTTCGAACCAGGAGAAGGCCTCTTCCTGCATCGGCTCGTCGAAGCGGTGCGGCCCGTCGTAATAGGTCATTGTGAAGCGGTCCTCGGCTCCGGCCTTCCGATAGCTCGCCGCGAGGGTGGCCTCGGCCCTGCGGACTTCCGCAAGGGTGAAAAGCGGATCCTGGCGCGTGGCCAGCACGAGGGACGGCAGGGGGATCCGCATGGCGAGAATGTCGGGAAAGTCCATGAGCCTCGGCAGGCCGGGAATGTAGATCATCCACGTGTGGGTATAGGCGGTGTGCAGGGCGAGGTCGGCCCAGGTTGTCATGAAGCCGGCGGTGACTGAGCAGCGGACGCGCTCGTCGGTTCCGGCGAGGTAGTTCGCGCGGAGCCCGCCGCCCGAGAGTCCGCAGCAGCCGAGACGGTCGGGATCGATATCCGGCCGCGAGGCGAGATACGCGAGGGCGGTACGGTCCTCGGCCAGGACGAGGCCCGGCCAGCTGAGTCCGGCTGAGAACAATGCCTTGGCTATCGTCGACTCATAGTGGCCCGCGAAGGCGTTGTAGCGATCGATCTCGGGGATCGATTCCTCGCGCGAGACATCGTAGTCGGCGCGAACGGTCCCCGAAGCCACGCTCTCGGGAGTGAGCTCGCGCAGCTCCTCGGGCCTCGTCATCGTCCGGTCCACGACAGGTCCCGGCAGGTCGGAAACCCGGATCATCCGGCTGCCGAAGGGGAAGATATCGTGCACGAGAACTCCGAAGCCCCGCTTCGCGAGCTCGTTCGCCCAGGCCCTGCCGCCGTAGTACAGCTTCCGATAGTCCCTGACATGGGGATGGATGCGCTCCTGCGCGTCGGCGATCTTGCGCCAGCCGAAGTACTTGTTCGCTCCGTGATCGTGGAGGGCGACGACACCGGGCAGCCGCCCCGCGGCATCGGCGCGCTTGAGGAAGCAGGCCCGCGTCGGCGGCCCGAACGGCAGTCTCCAGGAGAGTTCCTCCACGACCAGGTCGTCGACTACTCGCCTGTCCGTGACCTCCGCCCTCGGTGCCGCCGAGGGCGTTCCGAGTTCCGGAGACAGGATCTGAGCGGCGAAGGCTTTTTTCGCCTCGCGGCTCCAGGTAGCCGCGTCGCTCCATCCGTCGTCGAGAAAAGAATATTTCCGCTCTTGCGCGGACAATCGATCCTCGATCCACGCGCCATAGGCGCCCAGCAAGACAGGGCCCGTACTGCTCATCTCAGCGTCCTTTCCGTCCTTTCGGCCGCACTATAGCATAGGCGTCGCGGCGTGTGCCTCTCCATGTCACCCGAAGCCCGGTCACGCCGCCCTTGACAGGTGGTAGAAACGAATAGCACTGTGTAACAGGCGGTCGGATGAACCGCTGCCGAATCGCCTGGTGTCTCCGACGTCGGCAAAATCGCGAAACATCCGTGGAGGGATCGGATTCCTCATGCGTGCACAGCCCTCGTTCCACCTATCCTGCCCGCGTACGTCGTCATGGTTTCCGCTCGCCCCCGCGCACGCGACGGGCACGGCCCCGAAGTCCGGCGATGTCTGACGAAATTCCGGAATCGTTGAGCCGGTCGAGCCGCGGCTCCGTCGAGAAAGAGCCTTCTTCGGACTGTCTCGCCGAGGAAGGCAAGCGAATCAGGCGCAGGGATATCCTCAATCTTCTGAATTTCACCAATTTCAGCGAGGGTGCCATTTCGGTGAATTTCAAGCCCCTCGAGCACGGAACCCCACTGTCCTTCCTCGCCTTCCCGCGTCCCTGCAAAGACGAGGTCCTGGACTGCCGCTGGCTCTCCCCGGGCATCTCGATGAACCGCCTGCAGTCGTACGCCTGCGACGGGTTTTCCATCAATGATGGCCAGAATCAGGTGACCGTCAAGGCCGAGCCGATCCGTCTCGACGCGGAGGGGGTTTGCTTCCGGATCCCGGAGTCGGGCTTCGAGAGGAATTCCCGCAGGATCGAGCGCTACGGCTGTGAGGGGATCGAGGCTCGCATCATCCAGTCCGGCCTGAGCTTCGAGGGGCGGCTGTGCGAGTTCAACGCCCAATCGTTCAAGGTCGAGGTCGAGGCCCCGCCCGGGGGCTCCCTCAAGTGGATCAATCCCACGGCGCCGATCACCGCCCTCTTCTCGCGCGGGGGAGAGCTCCTGTACTCGGGCGAGTGCCTGATAACGCGCCTGGGCAAGGGCCCCGGGCGGCGCAGCCTCGTGCTCAGCCCCAGCTTCGACAACGTTAGGCGGTATCGACCGCGGGAATTCCGCAGTCAAAGGCACGTCCTCTCCCCGGCTCCGGCCCTCGGCTTCCAGCACCCTTTCACGGGCAAAGGAGTCAATCTGCAGGTCAAGGACATATCGGGCACCGGGCTATGCGTCGAGGAATTCCTCGAGCGTTCCATTCTGCTCCCGGGAATGATCATCCCGGAGATTTTTGTAGAGATATCCAAGCGCTTCGTCCTGAAATGCAAAGCCCAAATACTCTACCGCAATACGGCCCACGGCGAAGGAAGAGAGACTGCCGTTCGCTGCGGTATCGTGTTCCTCGATATGAGCATCCAAGATCAGGTTGCGCTTTCCGCCATACTCCACGAAACGCTGAACGACAAGCTCCGGGTCTGCGGCAGCGTCGACTTGGAGGAGCTCTGGCGCTTCTTTTTCGAGACCGGATTCATCTACCCTTCCAAGTATCTCTCGATCGAGGCGCATAAAGAGGAATTCAAGCGGACCTACGAGAAGCTCTATCTAAACAGCCCTTCCATCGCCCGCCATTTTATCTTCCAGGACAAGGGCCGGCTCTTCGGGCACATGTCGATGATTCGTTATTACTCCAACTCTTGGCTCATCCATCACCACGCCGCTTCGAGGGATGGGTATGGCATGGCAGGGGTCGGGGTCCTCGAAGAAGCCGGGCGCTACTGCAACGATTTTCACTCTCATCCGACTACGCACATGGACTACCTCATGTGCTACTTCCGAAAGGAAAACAGGTTTCCCGCCCGAGTCTTCGGCAACATCGCGCGAGACATCGACGACCCGAAGGGTTCATCGCTCGACAGCTTCGCCTACCTCAGCCTTCCGACTGATGCAGGAAACGATGGCGCCCCCTTCCAGCTTTTTCCGGCCGGGGATGACGACTTCGCGGAACTGCGGCGATACTACGAGGGCGTATCCGGCGGACTATTGCTCGACGCCCTCGATCTGCAAGAGGATGGGAAACTCGATCTCGCCATTTCAGAGGAATTCGCTCGTCAGGGGTTCAAGAGAGAACGACATATTTTCAGTCTTAAGCAAGACGGGAAGCTGGGGGCGATGATGACTCTCACGCTCTCCGATCTAGGGCTCAACCTCTCCAACCTGACAAACTGCGTCCATGTCTTCATCATTGATAGCGAAAGTCTGCAGCCGACAACCCTCTTCTCAGGCCTGAGGACGCTCCTTCGCCATTACGGCGCCGAAGAAATTCCCATCCTCGCCTATCCTGTGGATTATCTCGATAAGCATGCCGTCAGCTACGAGAAAAAATATATCCTGTGGGTAGTCAGCTTGGATCACTCCGACGGCTATTTCAGTTCCTTGCGCAATACCTTTAGGAGAACTTCCAGTGAAAGCAAAGATGGACGCGATGGCAACTGAGGAGAGCCCGCCCCTCTACAGCAGCATCATCACCGCCTCCTACATAAAACTCATAAAAAGCAGATACGGCTACGTCAACCAGACCGAACTCCTCGCCTACGCGGGCATGGAGCCCTATCAGGTCGAAGATGGCGGCCACTGGTTTACCCAGGAGCAGGTTGACCGCTTCCACGAGCGTCTGGTCAAGATGACCGGGAACCCCGGCATCGCGCGGGAGGCGGGGCGTTACAATGCGTCGCCCGAAGGGCTGGGCATGATGGGTCGCTATGTCTTCGGCTTCGCCGGGCCGGCCAAGGTCTTCGAGGCCATCGGCAAGTTCGCCGATAATCTCACTCGTTCGACCACCTACCAATCCAGAAGAATCAGCCCTACCGAGATCGAGATCACGGTGACGCCGAACGCGGGAATCTTCGAGCAACCCTACCAGTGCGAGAACCGGATGGGCTACTTCGAGGCCATCGTCGCGGGCTTCAATTACCGCATCCCGAGGATCGAGCACGAGGAGTGCGTGTTCAAGGGCGGCGCGGTCTGCAGGTACCGCATTTCCTGGAGCGAGTCGAAGGCTGCGGAATGGAAGCGGGCCCGCAACGTCTTCGGCGCCCTCGCCCTTCTCGCGACGGTCGGCCTGGCGCTGTTCGCCCGGGGCTCGACCCTGCTCGACGGAACGGGAATCCTGGCGGTCGGCCTCCTCATCCTGTCCCTCCTGAGCGAGCACTTCGAGAAGCGCGAGCTGAACTCGGCCATCGACAACCTCCGTTCCTCGACGGAGAATTTCCTCGAAAACAGCGACCGCAACTACAACCACGCCCTCATGATCAACGAGATCGGCCACATCATCAGCAAGTACAACCAGAAAGGCATCCTCCTCACCCAGGTCATCGAGATCCTGCGCAAGCGCCTCGACTACGATCGGGGCCTCATCCTCCTGGCGGACGAGGGCGGGTGCAACCTGGAATTCCGCTCGGGCTTCGGCTACGACCCGGCCTTGATCGGGGAGCTCAGGAATGCCCGTTTCCACCTGGACAAGCCGGAATCGCGGGGCGTATTCGTCCTCTGCTACCGAGAGAGGAAACCCTTCCTCGTCAACGATGTCATGGCGATCGAAGGCGATCTCTCGAAGCACAGTCTGGAGTTCATGAGGAAGCTCGGGTCCCAGTCATTCATCTGCTGCCCCATTCTCTTCGAGGACGAGTGCCTCGGCGTCCTGGCCGTCGACAACCTCAAGAGCAAGAGACCTCTCCTGGAGAGCGACCTCAACCTGCTCATGGGCATCGCCCCCGAAATAGGTATCAGCGTCCACAACGCCACGCTGACGGAGGATAGGGAGCGGCAGTTCCGCTCGATCCTGCGCACCCTCGCCGCGAGCATCGACGCGAGGGACAACCTCACCGCCGGGCACTCCGAGCGCGTCACCGAGTACTCGATGGCGATCTGCGAGATGATGGGCCTGAACCGGGAACTCACGGAGGTCATCCGAGTGGCATCCCAGCTGCACGACTACGGGAAGATAGGGATCAAGGACTCGATCCTCAAGAAGAGCGGCCCCCTCACCGGCAAGGAGCGCGAGGAGATCAAGACCCATGTCGTGAAGACCCAGGAGATCCTCGAACAGATCAACTTCAACGGGGTCTACCGGCAGGTGCCGTTCATCGCGGGGGCCCACCACGAACGCTTGGACGGGACCGGCTATCCCCGGGGGCTCCGAGGCGAGGAAATACCCCTGGGCGCGAGGATCATCGCGGCCGCCGACTTCTTCGAGGCGATCACCGCCAAGCGGCGCTACCACGAGCCCCAGGCCGTCGAGGAGGCGATCGAAACCCTCACCGGGGAAAGCGGCCATCACCTCGACGAAAAGGTGGTACAGGCCCTGCTCAAAGCCCTGCGAGAGGGCAAGGTCCGCGTCTCGGCGACGGTCTCCTAGCTTCGGGGGGGCTTTCGGCCCCAGGCCGCGATCACCGGCGTGTAGGTGAAGCGCCCCGGATTCCGGAAAAAGGTCATAAAATCCTCGCGGAATTCCTCGGGGCCCGCGTAGCCCGGCAAGTTGATTTTCAGCTTTTGCGAGAGCACCTCCAGTTTCTTCCCCCAGTTGTACTCGTCGGCCTCGCGAAGTTCTCCATAGATCAGGTGGTGGGCTCCGGCCGCGACCGTGATGTCCCGAAAACCCATCGTGTACAGATGGGAATAGAGCTTCCGCCCCGCGTAGGGATCGAAGTTCGCCTTGGCCTCGAGCTGGCGCATGGCGGCGGCCAGGGCTCCTTCGAGCCGCGGGCTCATGCCGTGGTGATTGAGGCAATTGTGATCCAGGTCCACCAGGCAGAGGATACCGCCTTCTTCGAGGAGCTCGGCGATGTTGCGGGTGATATCGAAGCACTCGGCCTTGTAGTATTCGAGGGCGAAGCGCACCCAGGCGAAGTCGAAACGTCCCAGGCCTTCGAGGGATTCCCTGAAGTCGCGGACGACGAAACGGGTGCGTTCGTCCTCATAGCCCGCCTTCGCCCTCTGGATGCGCTTCTCGGAGAGGTCGAAACCGAGGGCCGAACCGGCGGGCCCCGCGATCCCTCCCAGGGTCGAGGTCGTAATCCCCGGCCCGCAGCCGGCATCGACCACCCGCATGCCGGGGCCGAGTCCCGCCCGGATCGCGAACTCCTCGACGACGGACCTGGCCGTCTTGATCTCGAGGCGCGTCTCCTCGTCGTCGCTCTCCATGATGTACGGCTCTCTCATCCTTTTCCCTTCCCGCGGGACCGAATCGGCCGGCGCACGATCTTTGACCAGTATATCGGCACGAGTGCGGCTGGGCTGTCGCCCGCTCGCGACACTTTCCGCGCGAATACGGGGGCGCCTGGGCTTGAGTTGAGCGCTCGTGAGCCGCAGTCGGTGGAATGCGGCCCTTCGTCCTTGCATCTTCCGCCGGGAAATGGCTATCTTTACACCGAAAATCGGCGTACAGCCGGGTGGTCCGGCAGGGTGACGAGCCTTTTTGCGGGCAGGTCCCGCGGAGTTTTGCCGATGGGGCGCCCGCGCGGGGCCCCGATGCCGCGGGCCCGAGGGCTGTGCGGCGCGAGTCAGAGCCTAAGGAGTGTTCACATGACCATCGTAGAGCTCCAGGACGTCCGCAAGGTCTATCCGCTCGGCAAGGTCGAGGTCGAGGCGGTCAAGGGCGTGTCCTTCTCCATCGAGAAGGGCGATTTCATCTCGATCGCGGGACCCTCGGGCTCGGGCAAGACGACTATCCTCAACATGATCGGCTGCGTCGATCGTCCGACCGCGGGCACCGTCCTCATCGACGCCAAGCCCACGAAGGATCTCGACGACAAGGCCCTGACCTCGCTCAGGCACGACACCCTGGGCTTCATCTTCCAGTCGTTCAACCTCATCCCGGTCCTCTCGGTCTACGAGAACATCGAGTTTCCCCTCCTCCTCGGCAAGGAGCGCATGCGCGGCAAGGAGAAGTCCGATTGGATCGGCTATCTCATGGAGGAGGTCGGGCTCACCCAGTGGCGCGACCACAAGCCCAACGAGCTCTCCGGCGGCCAGCGGCAGCGCGTGGCCATAGCCCGCGCCCTGGTCACCAAGCCGCAGATCGTGCTCGCGGACGAGCCCACCGCCAACCTCGACTCGGCCACCGGCGAGCAGATCCTCGGGCTCATGAAGAAGATCAACCGCGAGATGGAGACCACCTTCATCTTTTCCACCCACGACGCCAAGATCGTCGGCCTGGCCGACCACATCATCCGCCTGCGCGACGGCCTGGTGACCGAGAACGTCCGGCAGGAGAAGGATGCGAGGAACGGCGAGGGAGACGGCGAGGCCGGCGCCGCGGCATCGAGGAACTGAAAGCCATGCCGGTGCTCGTGCGCATAGCCTTCAGGAACCTCCTGGAGCACAAGGCCAAGAGCCTCATCATCGGCATACTGCTCGCCCTGGGAGTCGTGATCCTCGTCGTCGGGAACGCCTTCATGGACACCGCCGCGAAGGGCGTCAAGGACAGCTTCATCGGCAACTACACCGGCGACATCTTCATCGCGGCCGCGACCAAGAATCCGGTGAGCCTTTTCGGCGTGCAGTCGGTGGGCGGCCAGGAGAGCACGCCCAACATTCCGTACTACGACAAGATCGAGCGGAAACTCTCGACCGAGCCCCAGATCACCGGCACGACCTCGCAGGTGACCGGCTTCGCCCTCGTCTCGCCCAAGGACTCGGACAAGCAGGGCTTCGCCCTCCTCTTCGGCATCGATCCGGCGAGCTACTACAAGCTCTTCCACAACGCCTACGCCATCGAAGGCCGGCTGTTGAAGCCGGGCGAGGAAGGGCTCCTCATTTCCCAGCACATGGCCAAGCAGTATGCCAAGGAAGCGGGCTTCACCCCCAAGATCGGACAGGAACTCACCCTCACCGGCATGGGCAAGGCCGGCTTCAAGATCCGCGTCGTGCCCCTCGTGGGCATCATCGGCTACAAGGTCCGCAGCGAGGCGACCGACTTCATCTCCTACGCCGACGTCAACACGGTGCGCATCCTGAGCGGGCTCACGGTCGGCAACGATCCCGACGAGCCAGTGACCAGGGCGCAGAAGGCCATCCTCGACGCCTCGGGCGACTCGCTCTTCGGCAGCGTGACCATCCTTCCGGCGAACGCGGCCAAGGCTCCGGCGGCCAAACCCGCGGCGTCGGCGGCGTCGGCGGCGCCCGCGGCGCCCAAGCCTCGCCCCGCCGCGCAGGCCGACACCGGGGCCTGGCACTTCATCATGGCCCGCGTGCGCAGCCCGGCGGCCGCCCCCGCGCTCATCCTCGCCCTCAACAAATGGTTCTCCGCCGAGGGCATCGACGCCCGGGCCGCCGGCTGGAAAGCCGCCGCGGGGCCCTTCGCCGCCAGCATCGACGTCGTGCGCATCGTGTTCAACATCGCCATCATCATCGTGGCGGTGGTGGCGGTGATCATCATGATGAACACCCTCGTCATCTCGGTGATCGAGCGCACGGGCGAGATCGGCACGATGCGCGCGCTCGGCGCGCAGAAGCTCTTCGTGCGGCGCATGTTCCTCGTGGAGACGCTGACGATAGCCGCCGTGTTCGGCTTGATCGGCATGCTCCTGGCCTTCGGCGTCATCGGCGCGCTCAACCTGGCCCACATCACCGCGACGAATCCCTTCCTGCGCATCCTCTTCGCGGGCGACGTGCTGCATCCGGCGGTCGATCCCTTCTCGGTCGTGTGGAGTCTCGTGCTCGTGGGCCTGGTCGCGGTGGCGGCCCATCTCTACCCCGTATCGCTCGCGCTCAAGGTGCAGCCCGTGCGCGCGATGCAGACCGAATAGGAAGGCAGCATGGAAACCGTCAGACTCGCGCTGCGGAACCTCTCGCGGCAGAAGAAGAGGACCTTTCTCCTGGGCGGGGCCATAGCCTTCGGCATCATGGTGGTCACCCTCATCAACGGCTTCGTCGGCGCCTTCCTCGTCAACATCAGCGAGAACTTCGCCAACCTGGCCGCGGGGCACATCTTCGTGCAGGGCGTCGAGAAGTCGCCCTCGGGCAGGGAGTTCGAGGTCATCCACGACGACTCGGTCCTCCTGGCCGCCGCCAAGGAGGCGGGCATTCCCGCCGAGTACGTCACCAAGCGCAGCTCGATCCAGCAGTGCTCCCTGGTGTTCGCCGGCAAGACCGCCACGCTCAACATCGAGGGCGTCGACTTCGCGAGCGAGACCTTCCTCCCCTCCCGCCTCGTATTCAAGCACGGCGGCATGGCGGGCATGAAGGACCGGCAGGGGCTCATCATCTCCGAGCCCATCGCCAAGCGGCTCGACGTGCAGATCGGCGACCGGGTCCTGGCCCAGATGCGCACCTACACGGGTCAGAACAACGTGGGCGAGTTCGCGATAGCCGGCATCACCGTCGACCCGGGCATCCTCGGGTCCATGGCCGGCTACGCCAACAAGGACTACGTCAACGAGCTCTTGAATCTGGGCCCGGGCGACTACCAGACCCTCGGCTTCTACCTGCCCTCGCTCCACGGCATGGACAAGTACGGCACCGCCCTCTACGACGACCTCAAGGCGCGCACCCAGGTGTTCGACCGCAGCGCCGCCAAGGAGAGCCAGAACTTCGTCCGAGCCATGATGCAGCAGGGCAAGAACGAGACCTGGACGGGCACGAAGTACCGCGTCTTCACCCTCGACGACATGCTCGCGCAGGTCAAGCAGATCGTGCAGGTGCTCGACACGGCCAGTCTCGTCATCCTCATCGTGCTCTTCCTCATCATCATGGTGGGCATCACCAACACCTTCCGCATCATCATGTACGAGCGCATCCGCGAGATCGGCACGATGCGCTCGATCGGCATGCAGCGCGGCCAGGTGCGCGCCCTCTTCCTCCTGGAGGCCGGCTTCCTCGCCCTGGGCGGCGTGGTCGTCGGGCTCGCCCTGGCGCTCGCCGTCATGGGCCTCGTGTCGCTCGTCAATTTCGGCCTGGACAGCGCGCTGTTCATCATCCTCAGGAACGGGCACATGACCTTCAGGCTGGGCCTGGGGCGCACCCTGACGG
>JAJXZP010000077.1 GCA_021779995.1 bacterium
GGCGACAGCCGCGCCCGCGACGACCGCGCCGCGGCGGCCGGAGGCGACGACCGCGCCGCGGCGGCTGCGCTCACACCGACCGGAGACGCCTTTCGGCGGCCGGTCCCGGAAGGCGGCCACGCCTAATGTCTCAGGCTGCAGCCCAGCTCCTCCACCACGGCCTGATCGAGGGTCACGTCCGGCTCGATGTCGCGCGCGGCCGATCCGGCCGGGACGTTCTTCTCCAGTCTTTTCGCGGCGCCGATGATGAAGGCCGAGGCGGCCTCGCCCGCGATCTTCCCCAGGTCGACGACGATATCGAAGGATGAGCTCGCGTCCCAGCGCAGGCCGTACATCGACTGGACGAAGGAGCTCCGGATCCGGTCGCCCTCCCGCACCATGAGCTCCGCCTTCGAGCGATCAGTCACGGAGTTTTCGGCCATCGTGCGGCCGACGCGCGCGTCGAAGGGCGCCTTGATGCGCACGTTGAGCACGTCCGAGAAGCCGCAGAGCACCGCGAAGCTCCCCCGCCCCAGGATCACAGCGTTCCCGTGCCGGGCGATCGAGCGCGTCACGCGGTCGAGCATCCCGAACATCTCCTTGATCCTGCCGTCGAAGGTCGCCCAGAAGCCGAGGGTGCTTTCGTACTCCTCGGAGAAGGTGACCAGCCCGTAGGACGCCATGATCTTGCCGATCGAATGCTTGTCGACGAAGTGATAGCCCAGTTCCCTGGCCACGCCCTCGGCCATCTTCCCGCCTCCGGAACCGAACTCGCGCGAAAACGTGATCACGGCCATAGCGCACCTCCCGCCCCAAAGGGGCCGCGAAGAGGGACCGGCTCGCCGCTCCGGCCGCCCCGGCCGGTCGAGGTCCGCCCCGGCCGAGCGCCCGGGCCAGGCCGCCCCGGCGCCCGCTCCGGATACCCGCCCTCGAAGCCCGCCTCCGGGCGGCCGAGATCGGCGGCGCCTTCCGTCGCTCCTCCCCGTATCAAGTATAGTTCACAAGGGGAGACAAGCGTCGCAAAACCTCTTCACGGAGGCCGGCGGGGATAGTGTCGCGTTGGCACGGAAACGGTCGCCGGCCCGAACCGTGCCCGGAGCCCGCTAGGTCGACCAACGTCCGGGAGTGCCGAGGATGTCCTCGAGGGACTTGGGGATGCTCCCGAGCATGCGGTCGAGGTCGGCGCGGCTGATCACGGCCTCGCGCTCCTGAGCCAGTTCGCGGCTCGTCGTCTGCAGGCGCTTGAGGAGGCTGAAGATGACGAAGGTGAAGAGCTTGAGCCCGGCGCGCGGATTGCGGTCGCAGTAGGCGAAAAGCCGGTCGCGCGGGATCGCGGCGACGAGACAGGGGACGCTCGCCGCCGCGCTGGCCGTGCGCGGCAGATCCGAGAAGATCGAGGCCTCGCCGAAGACATCGCCCCGACGCACCTCGCTCACCTTGATCGACTCGCGCTCCTTGCCGTGGACGATGATGTCGACCGTCCCCTCGAGGAGGAGATGCAGATCGGCGCCGACCGAGTCCTGCTCGACGAGCAACTCTCCCGGCTCGTAGTCGCGCAATTCGCAGATGGCGGCGAAGCGCCTGAGCTCGCGCCGGCTGAGGTTCTGGAGAATGATGCTGTTTCTGAGTTCCACCAAGAGGTGGTCAGTCCGCATGGACCTGGTTCGCACGAGTCGCTCCTCACCGCTTTCCGCGCCGCGGGGCCCTCGCCGGCCGGGACACGATCGCGCGGTCTAAATGTATCGCGCGGGAGGCCCCGCGACAAGAATCCGCGGCGTTCTCGCCGCGGCGCCAGGTTGCCGCGCCCCGCCGGGCTCGGGTACAATGCCGCCCATGGAATACCGAAAACGCAGCAGCACCTGCGGAGCACTCCGCAAAGCCGACACGGGCGCGGCCGTCGTCCTCAACGGCTGGGTCCACCGCAGGCGCGACCACGGCGGCATCTCCTTCGTCAATCTCCGCGACCGTTACGGCATCACCCAGGTCGTGGTCGACGCGGACGCGGACGAGACGCTCAGGAAAACCGCCGATGAGCTCAAATTCGAGTACTGCGTATCCGTCGTCGGCCGCGTGCGCGCGCGCCCCGACTCCATGGTCAACAAGGACATGGACACCGGCGAGATCGAGGTGGTCGCCGACTCGATCCAGATCCTGAGCCGCTGCGAGACCCTGCCCTTCATGATCGACGAGGAGAGCGACGCCAAGGAAGAGCTGCGCCTCAAGTACCGCTACCTCGACCTGCGCTCCTTCGGGATGCAGCGCCGCCTCGCCCTGCGCCACGAAGTGGCCCTCGCCGTGCGCGAGCACCTCGCCGGCCAGGGCTTCTACGAGATCGAGACGCCCACCTTCATCAAGTCCACCCCGGAAGGCGCCCGCGACTACCTCGTCCCTTCGCGCCTGTATCCCGGCAAGTTCTACGCCCTCCCCCAGTCGCCCCAGCTGTACAAGCAGATCCTCATGGTCTCGGGCATGGACAAGTACTTCCAGATCGCCCGCTGCTACCGCGACGAGGACGCCCGCGGCGACCGGCAGCCCGAGTTCACGCAGATCGACATCGAGATGTCCTTCGTCAAGCGCGACGACATCCTCGAGCTCGTCGAAGGCATGATGGGCTACGTCTTCAAGAAAACCCTCGGGGTCGAGCTGCCCGCCCGCTTCCGCCGCCTGGGCTTCGACGAGGCGATCGATCTCTACGGCACCGACAAGCCCGACCTCCGCTTCGCGATGGAGATGCAGGACCTGGGCGAGCTCGCCCTCCGCACGAGCTTCCAAGCCTTCAAGGATGCCCTCGCCGAGGGCGAGGCGCGCAGGGTCGCGGCGGCGGCCAAGGGCGTCACCCAGGAAGGCGGCGCGGTGAAGGCCCTCGTCGTGAGCGGCAAGGCCGACTACTCGCGCAAGCAGATCGAGGAGCTCGAGGCCGCGGCCAAGATCTACCGCGCCAAGGGCATGGCCTGGATGAAGGTCTCGCCTGCCGCAGAAGCCGGCGGCGCGCCCAGGCTCGAGGGCGGGGCCTCCAAGTTCTTCGCCGGCCTCGAGGCCGAGCTCGTCGCGGCGCTCGGCGCCAAGGCGGGCGACCTCATCCTCATGGTCGCCGACGCCAGGAAAAGGGTCGCCTGCCAATCCCTCGGCGCGGTCCGCTCCAAGCTCGGCAAGGACCTCGGCCTCTACGACCCCTCGCGCCACCCCGAGGCTTCCGCGAAGCGCTTCGAGTTCGCCTGGATCGTCGACTTCCCCATGTTCGAATGGAACGAGGACGAGGCCACGTGGGACACCGCCCACCACATGTTCACGATGCCCCAGGAGAGGTACCACCCGACCCTCGAATCCGACCCGGGCTCGGTCAAGGGCGACCTCTACGACCTCGTCATGAACGGCTTCGAGCTCGCCTCGGGCTCCATCCGCATCCACGATCCCGAGCTCCAGAAGCGGATCTTCACGATCGTCGGCTTCTCCGAGGAGGAGGGCCAGAAGAAGTTCGGCTTCCTCACCGAGGCCTTCAAGTACGGCCCGCCCCCCCACGGCGGCATAGCGCCCGGCCTCGACCGCCTCGTCATGCTCATGGCCGGCGAAACCTCGATCAAGGAAGTCATCGCCTTCCCCAAGAACAGCTTCGCGGTATCTCCCATGGACGACTGCCCGAGTGAAGTGGATCAGCACCAACTCGACGAACTGCACTTGAGGGTCACGTATCCTGAGGCCGGCAAGTAACGGAGCGAGGGCAATCAACCCATCTCCGATGGTAGCCGCCGCGCGCTTGTAGCGCGCATACAATCCATTCCTCGCGGCTCGCGGGGCGACGACCCGGCGTCGCCCCGCACGACTGCCCCAGCGAAGTCGACCGGAAACAGCTCGACGAACTGCATCTTCAGATCGTGCGGAAAGCGGATGAGTAGGCGACGAGGCTACAGCCAGCCGATCACTTCCACCATGGTGATGGCCCGGATCAGACCTCCCTCGAAGGTGAACTCTCCTCGGTAGATATTGTAGGGCCGGCCCGAGGGTGTCGTGCGATCGGGGATCAGCTCGAAGGAGACCTTGCTTCCCGAAGCGCGTATCGACCGTAATAGATAGAATGGGCCGTCGGGACCGTAGAAATTCCTGCACAGGCCCCGCTTTCCCAGGTATGGGCGAAGCGCTTCCTTGCCTTCGAGGTGGCGAGTGCCGAGATGGTTGCCGTTGATCGCCTGGGCCCAGGAATCGAAAGCGACATTTTCGCTGACCATGGACAGACTCAGATCGAAGCGGCCGGCATCGTTCGCATCGTAGAACGCCGCGAGGACGCGGCGCTCCTCATGGGCAGGGCCGCAGGACAGCACTACCCCGGCGATAGCGAGCAGCGCGGCAATCGACATTCCCCGCGCGGCGAAGAGGCGGAGTAGCCGCCGTACGCGATTCCTCGCTTCGCCGCCACGAGCGCCCGGTGACGACCGGGGGATTGAAGCGTTCATCTGGTCGCCTTCTCCAAACGTCGATACACCTGACTCCCTTTGGCGACCGAATCGTTGGCCGCCGCATAGTCGAGAGCCGTTCGTCCTTCCCTGCTCCTGACCCGCGCATCCGCCCCGGCATCGAGCAGCATCCGCAGCTTATCGAGTGGACTCTGATCGGAAACGGCCGCGTACATGAGGGGCGTAAAGCCCACATTGTAATAGTCGCGACCGACAATGTTTACCGAAGCACCCGCATCCAATAGCGCTTTCAACACCTGGACCTTCGGGTTGTACCGAGCCGCGAACACCAGCGCCGTTCTGCCCATCGCATCGGCCATGTCGACCACGGCCCCGTCCTTGACGAGCTCCCGGATTACCGCGGGGTTCTCGTTGTATTGGGCCGCATACATGAGGGGAGTGAAGCCCATATTGTCCAGGACGCTCACCTTGGCGTTGACCGCCGCGCCCTTCGCGATCAGGTCCGCGACCACCGCCGGGTCGGCATTGTATTGGGCCGCGTAGGTCAACGCCGGTCGGGCGAGCATCGAATATCCCAGGTCCTTCCGGACCCCCGCCCCGGCGGCGATGAGCGCGTCGAGAATCGCCGGGTCGGGATTGTACTGAGCCGCGTACATGAGCGGTGAGAGCCCTCCCGAATCGTCCGCTCGCGCTCCGGCCGCGATGAGGGCGTCGATCACCCCCGCATCTCGGGAATAGCAAGCCGCGAACACGAGCGCACTCGCCTTGTCCGGAGGGATGCGATGGGCGGGGTCGTCGGTCGAGGTGGGCTCGACGGCTTGCCATCCGCGATTGTGGTCGTCGGCGAGAAGACTTTTCACGCGAAGCGCCGTAATGGAACGCCAATCGACCCTCGACCAGAGGCCGGGTTGGGCACAGGCCGGAGCGAGCAGGAATATGGCGAGAAGAGCGCAGAGAAGCAATCTCATGACTTGACCTCCCGTGGAGGAGGCGACCCGCCCTTTCCGGCTCCTCCGACTCACGACGGGGCACCCGATAATACGAACCAGGGCCGGAGCGTGGGAGCCGCCTCTCCCTACCATAATTAGATGCATTCTTCGAAACCAAAGATGCGGGCCGCGATTCAAAAGGCGGCGACCTCGCGCCTCAGGTGGTGTCGGCATCCGCCGATTTCCCGATCCCCTGCGTTCGAGGTATAATCGGACTCATGGCGAACTCATTTCCGAGCACAGCCGACACCGACTTCGGCAAGCGGCTCGTCGCGACAGCGGGCTATCTCTACGCGATCGCGTACCGGCTCACCGACGATCGAGAGCGGGCGCGCGACCTCGCGCAGGACAGCATCCTGATCGCTTGGGAGAAGCGCGAGCAACTCAGGGAACCGTCCCGGCTCGTCCCCTGGGCTCGGCGGATCTGCGTCAACCTTTTCCTCCAGGAGGAGCGGCGCTCGGCGGAGTCGGTCACCCTGTCGACCGAGTACCTCGGCGAACTCGAGAGCGAAGGGCGTTCGGTCGAGATCCCGGACTCAGGCCCCCTGCCCGCAGAACTCGCCGAGGTCGACGAGAGTGTTCGCGAAATTCGCGACGCCTGCTTCGCCGCCATGGTAGAGCGCCTGACCCTCCACCAGCGCGCCGTTTTCGCCCTGGTCGAAACCTTCGGCCTATCCATCGGAGAGGCCGCCGAGTCCCTCGACCTTTCCCTCTCCGCCGCCAAGGCCCTGCTCAGCCGCGCGAGACGACACGTGATCAGGTACTTCGACACGACCTGCAGCCTCATGGTTCGCGGCAACCGCTGCGAATGTCTGATCTGGAAAAACCTCATAAACGATCGGGAGCTGATGAGGGCGGAAGCCCGGCGACGAAGCCTCGAAGCCGATTTCGGGGATGAGCGTCTTCCCGAGCACGAGGGATCGCGGAATAGAGAGAGGATTCTCGCCATGTTCCGGCAACTTCCCCCGCGGCGTCCCGATCCCGCCTGGTTCGAGCAAATTCTGGCGCGTATCGGAAGTTAGCCGGACTCTCGCCCGCGAAATGCCGCGGTCCCGCCTGACCGTGGAGAAAGGGCTCCGTGCGGACCGGCAGGACAGTCCATACCCGGGGTTGCCATTGGCCTTCCTCCTTTTGCGCGATCGCCTATTCCCGCTGCCTTTTCTTCCGCGCGCGGCCGTGCCCTTGCCTCGCTCCCGCGGACGCGCTAGGATCGTCGAACGACAAAGGAGCACTCTCCACAATGACGAATACTCAATGGGATTTGCTGTGTTCGGCCGTGGGCGGTCGCGGACTGCCCCAGGGATCGCCGGCAGCCGCCTTCATCATCGACAGTCCCTGGCTGCCCGGTTGGGCGGGCATTTCGATCCTCGACTATTTCGCCCACGACGAGCTCTGGTTCGAGGCGAACCGCAAAGCGGTCGAGACGTTCCCCGACGCGATCTTCCTCCCGGGCTTCTGGGGAGAGTACGGCATGTGCACGGAGCCCTCGGCCTTCGGCGCGCGCTGCAGCTTCAGCGAGAAGGACTTCCCCTTCGCCCACCCGGTCATGACGAGCATCGAGGAGGTCGATCGTCTTCCCGATCCCGACCCGGCCTCCGACGGGCTCCTGCCCTTCGTGCTGAAGCGCCTGGAGTGGGCTAAGCCGCGCATGGAGGCCATCGGCCAGAGGATCCGCTTCTCGGTCTCGCGCGGGCCTTTGAACGTCGCCTCCTTCCTTCTCGGCACGACCGAATTCCTCGTCGCCCTGCGCACCGAGCCCGAGCTCTCCCACAAGCTTTTGCGCAAGGTCACCGACTTTCTCCTCCGTTGGCACAGCCTCCAGCGGGAGCGATTCCCGAGCATCGACGGCATCATGCTGCTCGACGACATCGTCGGTTTCCTCGGCGAGGAGGACTTCCTGGAGTTCGGGCTGCCCTACCTCACCGAGCTCTACGCTCCGAAGGCCAGCGTCAAGTTCTTCCACAACGACGCGGACTGCCTCTCCTCCGCGAAGCACTATCCGGCCGCGGGCATCAACCTCTACAACCCCGGCATCCAGAGGTCCATCGACGAGATCCTGGATCTGAGCGAAGGCCGACTCACCGTCCTCGGCTCGGTGCCGCCGCGCGACGTGCTGGCGGCCCTTCCGCCCGAGGAGGTCGCGAAGGCGGTCCGAGCCCAGGCGGCCGCCAGAGCCGGCCGGGGCGGCCTCATCCCCTCCTGCGCGGGCGGGATGCCGCCGGGCGTCTCGACCGAGAACCTTCGCGCCTTCCTGGACGCGCTCGCCCCGGATGCCGATTCGAGGCGGAAGGCGACGTGAGACGCGTTCCGGCGGCGCCCGGCCTCGAGTGGCCAGCCTTCGGCGTATTCCTGAGCGAGATCGAGCGCTTGTACGCCGGCCGAGTGTCGTCATGAGACGCGTGCCGAAGCCGCCGGAGCTCGCCTGGCCCGATTTCGGCGTCTTCCTGGCTGAGATCGAGCGGCGCTATCCCGAGCGAATAGCCCTCCGCTACCGCACGCGGGGCTCCGAGCACGCCGGGAACGGTGCCGCCGGGGACGGTCGGCCGGCCGAGCGCGGCGGCGGCTTCGAGGAAGGGCGCGGCGCGCGCCTCGCCGCCGGGGCCGCCGCCCTGGCCGCCTACCTGCGCGGCCGCGGAGCGGGTCAGGGCGACCGAGTGGCCCTGTGGTCGGAGAACCGGCCCGAATGGGCCGCGGCCTACCTCGGCATCGTCGCCTACGGCATGGTCGCCGTCCCGATCGACGCGTTGGCCGACACGGCCGAGGCCGCCGCGATACTCGCGACCTCGGAGGCCGCGGCGCTCGTCGTGTCGGCCAAGCTCGCCGAAAGCCTGGGCGCCCTCGCCGGCGGCGATTCTCCGCCCGGGACCGCGGTCATCTTCGGGCCGACGCGCGCCGTCATCGGCGGCACCCGCATCGCGGTCTCGTCGTGGGAGGAAGCGATCGCCGAGGGGAAGTCCGCGGGCCGCCCTCCGGTCCCGGCATCCGTGACTTCCGATTCCCCGGCCTCGATCATCTTCACCTCGGGCACCACCGGCAAGCCCAAGGGTGTCGTGCTGAGTCACGGCGGCATCATCGCCAACATCGACGCGGCCCGCCAGGCCCTGCCCATCGACGAGCGCGACGTCTTCATGTGCGTGCTGCCGCTGCACCACACCTACCCCACCACCTGCAGCCTCCTCTCGCCGCTCTCGATCGGCGCCTCGGTCACGATCTGCGAGAAGGTCGTGGGCAAGGTCATCGTCGACGATGTGCGCGACTCGGTCGGGAGCGTGATGATCGCCGTGCCCCTGCTCTACGACAAGCTCGCCCAGGCCCTCGTCCAGGGCGTGGCCGCCAAGTCCGCGCCGGTGAGAGGCCTGGTCGGCGCCCTGCTCGCCCTCTCGCGCCTGGGGCTCTCGCTCGGCGCCCCGGGCCTCGGCGTCGCGCTCCTGTCCTTCGTGCGCGCGCAGACCGGGCTCGGCAGCCTCCGCCTCCTCGTCGCGGGCGGAGGCCCCTTGAGCGCGGCCACCGCGGAAGTCTACGACGAGTTCGGCTTTTCCATCGTGCAGGGCTACGGCATGAGCGAGAACGGCCCCTTGATTTCCACCAACAGCCCCGAGCGCCGCGATCACCGCTCCGCGGGCATGCCTGTCCGCCGCACCGAGCTGCGCATAGCCGAGGCGGGAGCCGACGGCGTCGGCGAGATCCAGGTCCGCTCGCCCTCGCTCATGCTCGGCTACTGGCGCGACCCGGAGGCGAGCGCCGCGATCTTCACCGCCGACGGCTGGCTGCGCACGGGCGACCTCGGCTACGTCGACGCCCGCGGCTTCGTGTTCATCACGGGCAGAAGCAAAAGCATCATCGTCACGGCGGGCGGCAAGAACATCTACCCCGAGGAGATCGAGGCGAAGTTCGAAGGCTCGCTTGTCGTCAAGGAGATACTCGTGGTCGGGAAACCCGCGGCCGAGGGCAAGCCCGATCGAGCCGAGACGGTGGGCGCGGTCATCGTACCCGACGTCGAGTCCATGGCCGCCAGGCTCGGACCGCAGGCGGCAGCGGACGCCGCGACGGTGCGGAATCTCGTCAAGGAAGAGATCGAGCGCGTCAACCGCACGCTCCCTCCCTACAAAAAAATAATCGACATCCAAATCCGGGGTGCCGAGTTCGAGAAGACCTCGTCCAGGAAGATCAAGCGCTACCTCTACCGGAGCTGGGCCGAGGCGGCCAGGCGCTGAACTTTCGTCTTCCAGACTTTCCAGCGACGTTGCCGGGCGGATCCTGCCGGCCGAAGACCGCGGGCTACTCGCTATCGCTCTGTCGCCCGCGGTTTTCGCCGCCACCCGCCGCCCTGCAAGGTTACGCGAAAGCGTAACCGGCTCGGGCCACCCAGGCTGCCCTGCGTGGCTCGGCACATTAATGGACGTAGCGCCGACGCTGCACCGCTTCACCTTGACCGTGACAACAAACAGGGGTATCAGAAGTAGCCCTCATTCCATCCACGCCCCCCGACCCTCTCTCCTTCGTCGCCCATTCCCTCGGTGTCTCAGCGCCTCTCCGGCCGATCTCCACCTCACATCCCCGCTACTGCACCACGGAGAAGTCGCTCAGCCAGATCTGGCTCACCTTGCCCAGGGAGAGGAGGTTGTTGAAGGTGTCGCGCAACGCGGCCTTGACGCGGCCCTCGTAGGCCGGCGCCAGCTCGGCGGCCGTCCGCCTGGAGAACCACTGCACGGCCGCCTCCTTCAAGGCGGGCGCGTCGCGGATGAGCTCTTCCCGGAAGGCGCGGTCGGCGCCGTCGTAGGGAAAGGCTATGGTCGCGATCACGATGGCCGGCTTCGAGTCGATCGTGGCGGCGCGCAGGGTCCCGATGCCCGTGAACGTCGCCTGCCCCGCCGGCAGGCTCGAGCCGCGCGCCTGGGCGGCCTCGCTCGCGAGCTTGCGCTGCCGGGAGCCCGAGGCGTAGGCGACCACCGTGCCCGCGACGATGACGAGAGCCAGCAGCGCCGAAACGACAGCCAGGCCCCGGACGGCGCCGCTCCGACGCGGCCCCTGCTCCCGCGGATCGCTCCAATCGGCCGCCCGAGGATCGTACTCATGAATCATGCTATGGCACCTCCGCGCAATCGAACGCCCCATCCAGCCACGCATCGATGCTACAGCACCGATCGCGGCGCGGCAATCGGAGGGCCGGAGCCTCGTCCCCGCCGCTTAGGTCGCCTCGTCGGCTAGAGGAGCTGGAGGCCAGGGATGTCTTCGAAATCCTTGCGATTCCGGGTGAATATAGGAAAACCATGCTGTATGGCCTGGCTCGCCACCCAGAGGTCCTGGATGCGGAAGTCGCCATCGCGGCCCTGCCTGCGCAAGGCCGCCGCGACATTGCCGAAAATGATGCCGGTCTCGTCGTCGATTATGAGGACCGGTTTCTTCCGGAGCCGTTCGAGCGCGGAAATCCGTTTCTGGCGGATATCCTCGGTCCCGGCATTCTCGACGCCGAAGCTGAGCTCGGCGAGGGTGATCGGGGACATGAAAACCGGCTCCGAGCCGGTTTTCGATTGGACGTCCGCGGGTGAGAGCCGACCTCGTTCCACATCGATCCAGATGCAGGTATCGACGATCACTCCCACGGATCCCTCGTTTCCGAGACGGAACCGGGAATTCGACTGTCCGCGGCCCAATCGGCCGCCGCATCTTCCGGTAGAGTCCGGTGGAGGTCGCCCATGGCCTGGATGGCAGTCAGATGGGGCGAACCGGGCATGATTCGGGCGATCTTGTGCTTGCTGCGGGTCAGGATGATCTCTTCACCCCGGTACTCGAGGCTATCGAGCATGGCCTTGAGGTTCTTGGCGAACTCCGTCGTCGATACGATTATCATGCAAAATCCTTTAATCGGATTATAGTGGATACTATGCTTCCACGCAATGACAGGCTCCCACGGTACGCTGGCCGCCGCTAAACCTTCCGGGCGACCCTGCGCGTCGGCCGCCGAAACGAAAGCCCCGCGACAGGTACGCCGCGGGGCCGGGAAATGAAAGCCGGAACGGGCGAGCTTACTTGAAGTAGTAGGCTGCGCCGAGGGAGACACTCTGGAGGCCGAAGCCGGTCAGCAAGCTGTCGTACGAGGTGGTCGTGTCATTCGTGTCTTTCGAATAATAGTAGGCGCCGATGGTGGTGAAGGCTCCGAAATTCTTGGTGATCATCGCGAGCAGTTTCAAAGTCGCGCCGACGCTGAAATACGTAAGCTGGTATTTATCGACGACCGTATCTTTCTGATACCCCTCCGATGCGAATTCGACTTCAGGTCCGATCTGAACGCTCAAGCTCTCGAAAGGACGGATGACGTAAAAAACCCCGGCCCCGATGTCCCACCAGGTGCTGGCATAGTTCGTCGTCGAGCCGCCGTTGGGCGTATCCGCGTAATTGGTATTGAAGAAGCCGACCCACGGCGCCAGGACAAGCGAATCGCTGAGGTTGTAGAAGATATTGATGGTATTGTTCGTGGAGGAAACCGCCGCCCCTATGCCGAAGTCGCCCTTCACCGGCGTGGTGGCCTGGGCGACCGCGAACGAGCTCAACGCCAGCGCGAGAGCCGCAAGCACGAGAATCTTCTTCATACGAACTCCTTGTTTAGAAAAATTTTGCACATAATAGTTCTCGCGTCGCCGAGGGTCAAATTAGAATTCTCTTATAAAAGTTAGCCGACACAATCGCTCTCCCTCTCCTGCTTCCGGCCGGATATTCCCGCCGGCAGGGCATCGGCCGCGGCCGGGCGCCGCACCGATGTTTCTATAAGTAATTACACCATAGAAAATTATTCGCGTTTCACCCTTTGACACGTCGGGGGCCCGGGGCTAGAATGCCGCGAGCCTGGACTTCCCGACGAGGCTCGGGCGCTCACTTTTTTTTCCCCAGGAGGATGAACGTGGAACTGCCCTTCGCCGAGCCCTACAGGATCAAGTCGGTCGAGACCATCAGGCGCACAACGCGGACCGAGCGCGAGCGCGCCATGGCCGCCGCGAAGTACAACCTCTTCAACCTGAGGAGCGAGGAGGTCTTCGTCGACCTCCTGACCGACTCGGGCACGGGCGCCATGTCCTCGGCGCAGTGGGCCGAGATCATGCTCGGCGACGAGAGCTACGCGGGCGCGAGTTCCTATTACAAGCTCAAGGCCGCGGTGAAGGAGGTCATGGGCTTCGACTTCTTCTTGCCGGCCCACCAGGGCCGCGCCGCCGAGAATGTCCTCATGTCCACCTTGATAGGCCCCGGCCGCGAGGGCGCAGGCAAGGTCGTTCCCGGCAACAGCCACTTCGACACCACGAAGGGGCACATCGAGAGCCGCGGCGCCCGCGCCCTGGACTGCACCGTGGACGAGGCCTTCGACCCCGAACTCGAGCGCCCCTTCAAGGGCAACGTCGATCTCGGAAAGCTCGAGGCGGTGTTCACGGCCCACAAGCGCGAGGACATCCCCTTCTGCATCGTCACGGTCACCTGCAACACCTCGGGCGGCCAGCCCGTCTCCATGGAGAACATCCGCGGCGTCGCGGCGCTCTGCAGGCGCCACGGCGTGCCCCTCTTCCTCGACGCCGCGCGCTTCGCCGAGAACGCCTACTTCATCAAGACCCGCGAGAGGGGCTACGCCGACAAGGGCATCCGCGACATAGCGCGCGAGATGTTCTCCTACGCCGACGGCTGCACCATGTCGAGCAAGAAGGACGGGATCGTCAACATCGGCGGCCTCATCTGCTTCCGCGAGGAGGAGCTCTTCCGCCGCACCAGCACCTACAACATCATGTACGAGGGCTTCAACACCTACGGCGGCATGGCCGGCCGCGACCTGGGCGCCCTCTCCGTGGGCCTGCGGGAGGCCACCGAGTTCGACTACCTGGAGGCCAGGGTGGGACAGGTCGCGCGCCTCGGCTCCAAGCTCGTCGAGTACGGCGTCCCCGTCATGAAGCCCTTCGGCGGCCACGCCATCTTCGTCGACGCCAAGCGCTTCCTGCCCAAGGTCCCGAAGGAAGAGTACGTGGCCCAGACCCTCGGCGTCGAGCTCTACCTCGAGGGCGGCGTGCGCGGCGTCGAGGTGGGCACCCTCCTGGCCGACCGCGACCCCGACACGCGCGAGAACCGCTACCCCGCGCTCGAGCTCCTGCGCCTGGCCGTTCCCCGCCGGACCTACACGAACGACCACATGGACTACGTCGCCGCCGTCTGCGCCAACGTGTTCGCTCGCCGCGAAAGCATCGCGAGGGGCTACCGCATCCTGCGCGAGTCGGAGATACTACGTCACTTCACCGTGGAACTGGAGCCGGCGCGCTGAAGCCCTCCGTTCCACCGAATACACGCGGCCGCGCGGAAACCGCGCGCGAGGAGGAGCGCCCATGAAAAACGAGATCAGCTGCGCCTGGACGGGCGGCATGTCCTTCGAGGCGGACGTCAAGGGCCATATCGTCCGTCTCGACGCGTCGAAAGAGGACGGGGGCGAGGATTCGGGCGTGCGGCCCAAGGTCGCGCTCCTGGCCACCCTGGCCGGCTGCACCGGCATGGACGTGGTGTCCATCCTCCGCAAGATGCGCGAGAACCTGACCTGGTTCAACATGCGGGTCGAGGGCGAGCTCGCCGACGAGCTTCCCAAGCCCTACACCGCCTTCCGCATCGTCTACGAGTTCAAGGCCTCCGACGGCCTCAATCCGGCGAACGTGAAGAAGGCCGTGGAGCTCTCGCAGGAGAAATACTGCGGGGTGAGCGCCACGCTCAAGGCGGCGGGACCGGTCGACTGGGACATCGTCTATCTGTAAGGGATCCGTCCGTCGCCGTTCGCTCTAGCCGATTTCGAAGGGAAAAGCATTATACTCGATCCCGGCCGCGGCGCAAGTATGTCGCGGCTTGTGGATACTTGAACCTCCCCCGGCTTCTCACTATACTGCGACCAAGACAGGACTTTTTCAATCAATGGCGGAAAACCGCAGAGCTTTCCAGTGAACGCGGAACCGCCGCGGGAGAGGTAGAGACCGACATGGCCATCGACATCCACAAGATGCGTAACATCGGCATCAGCGCCCACATCGACTCGGGCAAAACGACGCTATCCGAGCGCATCCTTTTCTATTGCCAGAAAATTCACGCCATCCACGAAGTCAAGGGCAAGGATGGAGCCGGCGCCACCATGGACTCCATGGACCTGGAGCGCGAGCGCGGCATCACCATCCAGTCGGCGGCGACCAACGTCGAGTGGAAGGACTACACGATCAACCTGATCGACACGCCCGGACACGTCGACTTCACCATCGAGGTCGAGCGCTCCTTGCGCGTCCTCGACGGGGCCATCCTCGTGCTCTGCGCCGTCGCCGGCGTCCAGTCCCAGTCGATCACGGTCGACCGCCAGCTCAAGCGCTACCATGTCCCGCG
>JAJXZP010000117.1 GCA_021779995.1 bacterium
CGCGCGCAAGCTCATCGACGAGGCCCTGACCAACCGTCCCGAGTACCGGGCGGCCACGGTGGCCCTCAATGCCTCCCTGCACGCGCGCAAGGCCGCCCAGGGCGACCTCATGCCCATGGTGCTCCTGAACGGCTCGCTCGCCTATGTCGACCCCGACCAGCGCGCCTTCCCGCCCACCGACACCTTCAGCGTGACCTGGTCGGCAGGCATCATGGTCAAGTACGACATCGGCGGCGTGCCGGGCGCCCTGGAGCGGACCAAGGCCGCCGACGCCGACATCGAGAAGGCGCGCGCCGACCTCGAGCGCGCGCGCAACGCGATAGCCTTGGATGTGCGCAAGTGCGTGCTCTCGCTCGAGCGGGCGCGCACCTCCCTCGACCTGACGAAGGGCATGGTGGCCCAGGCCGAGGAGAATTACCGCGTGACGAAGGCGAGGTACGACAACGGCCTCGCCAAGCGATCGGAGCTCCTCCAGTCGCAGATCGGCGTGCTGCGCGCCAACTTCGCGGTCGAGAACAAGGTGATAGACATCGAGATAGCCCAGGACGACCTGGCCCGCGCCGCCGCCCTCGAGCCGGTCAAGTGATGGAGGCCCGAGAGGCGTAGCGTCGATCGGATTGCCCTGCGCAAGCGGCACGGAGCGCGGGAAGGATTTTCTGCGGTCGGGCGAAATGCTTCGAGCCTTTCAGCCGCCTGACAGGTCCCTCCGCTTCTCCGTGCCGCCGTGCCGCTGTGCCGCTGTACTGCCGTGCCGCCGTGCCGCCGTGCCGATCGCGGCCGTAACCATAACCGTCGAAGTTAGCGCGGGCTAATATTTGTCGAGCAAGGAATTAGCCCGCAAGGCCGGCTTGACAGGCTGCTTTGCCTCGTATGTAATCGTGGGACTGCCTGCCGATTTCGGGCCGAGAAGGAGTCTGCGATGAAGCGAGCGGCCGCTACCGCGCGTCTGTCCATCCTGTCGAACGCCGCGCTCATCGTCCTGAAGCTCGCCGTCGGCTTCGCGAGCGGGTCGGTGAGCATCATTTCCGAGGCGATACACTCGCTCATGGACCTCGCCGCGGCCTTCATGGCCTTCCTGTCGATCAGGGTCGCGCAACGTCCCGCCGACGCCGAGCACCCCTACGGCCACGAGAAGCTGGAGAACGTGTCCGGCGTGCTGGAGGCGGCCCTGATCTTCGCCGCCTCCGCCCTCATCATCGTGGAGGCCGTGCGCAAGCTCATCCATCCCGCGCCCATCGAGTCGCTGGAGCTCGGCGTGGCCGTGATGGCCGCGGCGGGCGCGGTCAACATCTTCGTGTCCCGCAGGCTGTACAAGGTCGCCCGCGAGGAGGAGAGCGTCGCCCTGGAGGCCGACGCCCTCCACCTCAGGACCGACGTCTACTCCTCCTTCGGCGTGGCGCTCGGACTGCTCGTCATCGTCGTCCTCAAGCGAGCCTTCGGCTTCGCCTGGGCCTATTACCTCGACCCGGCGATAGCCATCGCGATAGCCCTGTTCATCCTGCGCGAGGCCTGGCTCATGCTCGGGAAGGCCTTCGGCCCGCTCATCGACGCCAGCCTCTCCTCGGACGAGCTCGAGATCGTGCGACGGAGCGTGGCGCGCTATCCCGACATCGCGATGCACGAGGTGCGCACGAGGCGCGCCGGGGGCAAGCGCTACATCGACTTCCACCTCACCGTCCCCGAAGCCATGAGCGTGCTCGACGCGCACGAGCTCTGCGACGAGATCGAGCGGGGCCTGGAGAAGACCCTGCGCAACACGAGCGTCCTCATCCACACGGAGCCCGCGATCGCCCTGCCCCGCGGCGGGCGAAGCAGGCTGTCGAAGGACGAGCTCGCGCGGAGGCTCGGCGAGATCGGCAGCGAGGTCGCGGGGACGGACATCCGCGTGCATCACCTGCACGTCTTCGACAACGGCCAGTCGACCGAGCTCATCTTCCACATCGACCTGGATTCCTCGGCGAGCCTCGCCGAGGCGCACGCCCTGGCGAGCCGCTTCGAGGAGAGGGTGCGGGGCGAGCTGGGCTTCGAGCCGACGATCCACGTCGAGCCTCGGAAAGAGCCGGGGCCCGGGTCGGGTCCGCCAGGGTCGGGGCGGCCGCCGGCCTAGCCTGCAGCCGCGATCCGGCCCGCATCCGGCCCTGCCCGAATGTGTCGGCCCGGCGGCCCGGCCCGGGCCGTCCGCGCGGGGGCTAGTCCTCCAGCGCCGCAAGCGCGGCGGCGAACAGGGCTTCGAGACCCTCCGCCGTGGTCTCGGCGTGGAACTCGGGCCGCCAGGCGAGCTCGGCGAGCGTGTCGCTGACGCTGAAGCAGGCCGCGATGCTCACCGCCCGGAAGCGAGCCACCGCGAACAGGGCCGCCGCCTCCATCTCGACCACCAGGGCTCCCATGTCGCGCAACTTCACGACCTCCTCGGGCGTCTCGCGGTAGATCGCGTCGGTGGTCCACGCGGGGCCCTTGCGGAAGGGGAGATCGCGGGCGGCGAGGGCGGCGGCCAGCCGGCCGGTCAGGACCTCGGAGGGCAGGACGGGGGCGCCGCCGGGCAGGTAGTGGTACGAGGTGCCCTCGTCCCGGAAGGCGGCGTCGCAGAGCACGAGCGAGCCGGGCGGAAGGTCGGAGCGCAGGGAGCCGGCCGTCCCTATCGACACGAAGCGCCGCGCGCCGAAGGCGATGAGCTCCTCGAGCATGACCGCCGCGGCCGGAGCGCCGACGCCGAAGCGCCCGGCTATCGCTATGTTGCCGTCGGTCTCGTCGAGGTAGCGCAGCTCCCCGGCGAAGTAGCCCTCGGGGGCGGAAACCCGGCGGTGGGTGCAGACGTGGTCGAAGAGCGAGCGCTGATACGAGAGGATGACCGTCTCCGGAGGCGGCCGGTCGTCGAGACGCCCGAGGCCGCGGATGTAGCCGATGAAGTCCGAGGGATTGAAGAAGGGTTTCGATTCGTACTTCGTGGAATCGAGAGGAACGGGCATGGAATCTCCTGAAATGGGTGGCGGCGGCGCGGGCCATCGTCTGGAGCCTCGCGGTGCGGTTGCAATTCATCCTATACAGGGGAGGGGCGGGCGGCTAGCCCCCGGCTCGAAATCGCCCGCCACGCCGCGCCGGCTCGGCGGTTTTCCGTCGACTTTCTCGATAAATCTTGACATGAGGGCCTCCGCGCAGTAGCCTCCCGACAGCGCCGCGGTTCGCGGCGTCTCCGGAGGCCATGAGGGTTCGGTATCGGGCCGTCCATGCGTCGGTCGTTCGAACGAGCCGGATATTCCCCAGAGTTAGGTCAGCAGCGTCCTCCGCGACCCGCGCCCGCGGGCGTCCGGCCGGGAGTGCGCATAAACCAAGAATGAGGAGCGGGACATGCCAATGCTCATCGGGGTTCCGAGGGAAACCGCCGCGGGCGAGCGCCGCGTGGCGGTGGTTCCCGAGGTGGCGAAGAAGTACCTGGCGCTCGGAGCCGAGCTTCGAATCGAGGCTCAGGCCGGGGCCGCCAGCTCCTGCAGCGATGCCGACTATGTCGGCGCGAGCGTCGCGGCGGACGCGGCCGAGCTGTACGGGAGCGCCCAGGTGCTCCTCAAGGTGGCACCTCCCACCATCCAGGAGATCGCGGCCATGAAGCCGGGCACGGTCCTCATCGGCTACCTCCAGCCCTACCAGGACGCGGCCAGGATCAAGGCCCTCAACGAGCGCACGATCACGAGCTTCGCGGTCGAGCTCATTCCGCGCATCTCGCGCGCGCAGAGCATGGACGCCCTCTCCTCGCAGGCCGCGGTAGCGGGCTACCTCTGCACGCTGATCGCGGCCAACGCCTGCCCCAAGTTCTTCCCCATGCTCACCTACGCGGCCGGGACCATCCGCCCCGCGCGCGTGCTCGTCATCGGCGCGGGCGTGGCCGGCCTCCAGGCCATAGCGACGGCCAAGCGCCTCGGCGCGGTCGTCGAGGGCTACGACGTCCGGCCCGAGACCCGCGAGCAGATCGAGTCGCTGGGCGCCAAGTTCGTCGACGTCGGCGTCTCGGCGGCGGGCACGGGCGGCTACGCCCGCGAGCTCACCGAGGACGAGAAGCGGCTCCAGGCCGAGAAGCTCGGCAAGGCCGTGGCCCTGGCCGACGTCCTCATCACCACGGCCGCGATCCCCGGCAAGCGCTCGCCGGTCATCATCACCGAGGCCATGGTCGCCGGCATGAAGAACGGCGCCGTCGTCGTGGACATGGCCGCCGAGGGCGGCGGCAACGTCGCCGGCACCAGGGCCGACCAGACCGTGCAGGTCGGCGGCGTCACCATCTTCGGGCCCACGAACCTGCCGAGCCGCATGCCCGTCCACGCCTCCGAGATGTACGCCAAGAACCTCTTCAATTTCCTCTCCCCCTTTATCAAGGGCGGGGAGCTGGCGTTGGACTGGGAGGACGCGATCATCGCCGGTTCCTGTCTGACCCGCGACGGCGAGCTCAAGCACGAGGGCGTAAAGAAAGTCCTGGGAGGGAGCCTCTAAATGTCCGACTTCATCTATATCTACGTGTTCATGCTCGCGGCCTTCACCGGCTACGAGGTCATCTCGCGGGTGCCGGTCATCCTGCACACGCCGCTCATGTCCGGCTCCAACTTCGTCCACGGCGTGGTCCTCGTGGGCGCCATGGTCGCGCTCGGGCGCGCCGACCCCAACGACCCCCTGCAGATGGTCATCGGCGTCGTGGCCGTCTTCCTCGGAGCGGCCAACGCCGCGGGCGGCTTCGTCGTCACCGAGCGCATGCTCGCCATGTTCAAGTCCGGCAAGAAGAAGGAGACGACCTAATCATGGAACTGCCCATCCAGCTCTCCTACTTCATCGTCGCCGTCCTCTTCGTCCTCGGCCTCAAGGCCATGTCCTCGCCGGTCACCGCGCGGCGCGGCATCCTCTGGGCCGGCATCGGCATGGTCCTCGCCACCCTCATCACCTTCGCCACGCCGGCGATGGGGAACTACCTCCTCATGATCGCCGCCCTCCTCGTGGGCGGCGCCCTGGCCGCCTGGCTCGGGCGCAAGGTCAAGATGACCGACATGCCCCAGATGGTCGCCGTCTACAACGGCATGGGCGGCGGCGCCGCCGCGGCCATCGCGGCCCTCGAGTTCGCCCGCGCCATCGCCCATGGCGAGACCCTGCCCCCCGCCGCGACCGCCCTCGCCGTGCTCGGCTCCCTCATCGGCTCGGTGGCCTTCGCCGGCTCTTGCGTCGCCTTCGCCAAGCTCCAGGGCCTCATGAAGAAGGCGCACCGCCTCCCGGCCCAGAACGTCGTCAACGCCGTGCTCGGCCTCGGAGCCGTCGCCCTCGGCCTCTCTATCGTGCTCTTCGGCGCCTCGGACGGCCGGCTGCTCGTCGCCTTCTACCTCCTCTCCCTCGTCCTCGGCGTGATCATCACGACCCCGATCGGCGGCGCCGACATGCCGGTGGTCATCTCCCTCCTCAACGCCTTCACCGGCCTCGCCGTCGGCTTCGAGGGCTACGTCCTCAAGAACCCGGCCCTCATCATCGCGGGCATCGTCGTCGGCGCCTCGGGCACGCTGCTCACCCAGCTCATGGCCAAGGCCATGAACCGCAAGATCCTCAAGGTCATCTTCAAGCCCATCACGGGCGAGGCCAAGGGCGGCGCCGCGATCGAGGGCAGCATGAAGGAAGCCTCGCCGATGGACGTCGCCGCCATGATGCGCTACGCCGAGAAGGTCATCATCGCCCCCGGCTACGGCATGGCCGTCGCCGGCGCCCAGCACAAGGTCTGGGAGCTCGCCAAGCTCCTCCAGGAGGCGGGGATCGAGGTCAAGTTCGCGATCCACCCCGTCGCCGGCCGCATGCCCGGCCACATGAACGTCCTTCTCGCCGAGGCCGGCGTGCCCTACGACCTCATATTCTCGCTGGAGGAGATCAACGAGGAATTCACCCAGGCCGACGTCGCCCTCGTCATCGGGGCCAACGACGTCGTGAACCCCTCGGCCCGCAGCGACAAGTCGAGCCCGATCTACGGCATGCCCATCCTCAACGTCGACCACGCCCGCAACGTCATCGTCAACAAGCGCGGCAAGGGCACGGGCTACTCGGGCATCGAGAACGCGCTCTTCTACGGCGAGAACACGCGCATGCTCTACGGCTCGGCCCAGGCGGCCATAGCCGAGGTCATCGCGAACATCAAGACGCTGATGTAGTTCGGGAGGGGGAGCGCGGCCGACACCCGGAGCCCCCGCGCCACCCCACCCATTAATTGCGGGATCGACTGATTCCTCTGAGCAGGGGGGCCCGCTTTCGACGCACTGGGAGCCGGACGGTCCTCGCTCGCGCTTCGCGCTCGCTGCGGAGTGTCCGGCCCCCGTGCGTCGAGCGCCCCCTGCTCACGGGTTACGTCGATCCCACTGTCACCGATAACGGCGCGGGGGATTCGGACAGATCACCGCGCTTCCCCGCACGCGGCTCCCCCTGCCTCCAGCCTCCTCGGGCGCCCGGCGGGCGCCCTGCGGTGGCTTCCGGCACCCCCACTCTGCGGCGCGAGAACGCAGTCGCATCACGCGAGGGACGTTGCCAGGTTCCGCGCCGCGAAGGGGCACGGCGCCTTCGCGCAACCCCCACTCTCTGCGGCTGGCAGGATTCTCTTCGAGAGCAAGATCTGTATATGCGTCCGAGGGGTGTCTCTTTCAATTCCGGAAGGCGGCGATTGGCGTCGTCGGCTGGCCGGGAACCGATCCGGCGTTCGTCTGTCTTCCGACTTCAGCGGCTGACTATGCCAGGACTCGCTGCGTTTCGTCCTCGATGGCCTTTTCGATATATTTATTCAGCGACAAGCCGATTCGAGCCGCGGCGATCGCAGCCCGGCTATGGATTTCGGGGGTCGTCCGAACCATGAGCTTCCCGGAAAAGGGCTTCTCGGGCTGCTTATTGCGCTCGGCGCACCACGCTAAATAGTATTCGACAGAATCGACCAAGGCTTTTTCCAGCTCGGCCACCGATCGCCCCTGGAATGTTATGACATCGCGTAACCCGATGACTTCCCCATGGAAAATCTTGGCGTCCTCGTCGAACTCGACGAGGCCGGTGTACCCCTTGTATTTCACGGCTTCACCCCTGCATTGACCAGAAATGCGCGAACCGATTTGACGGCTCCCTTGTCGGCCTCTTTCCGCGGATGCGGTCGGTGGATGACGATATCGACTCCGTTCAAAGAGAAACCGACGCGTGACCCCGCACCTTGCTTTGTGGAGGCACCAAGCGACAGCAACAACGACTCGATATCGGCCCAGCCGATCGTGGCTTTTATGGGATCGGTGAAGACGGTCTCGAGCGTTTTTTGTTGTCTGCTGTTCACAATGAAATGATATCACTCCATGATATCGTCGGCAAGGCCGGGGGGAAAAGTCTCCTCGCCATTCTCAGCGTAGCCCCCGCGAGGCGGCCGCGACCGGGATCCTGGACGAGATCAGGCACATGGCCGGCGTGACTTTCATCGCGACCTTCGGAAAAGGCGAAAGCCGGGAGTAGCGGACGCAGAACCGCAGGCTCGCCCTTACCCCGCAGACCTCTTCCTCGCCGGCCCAAACGCCCTGACCGAGGCCGGCCAGATCGTCAACCTCGACACTACGGGTAACCGGGTCGGGGCGACATCCTTCGGACCGAAGAAGGTCGTCCTGGTCGTCGACGTCAACAAGATCTGCGCGAGCCTCGATGAGGCGATGAGGCGATGAGGCGAGTAAGGACCCTAGCCGCCTCGCTGAACGCGAAGCGGCACGAAGAGTTCCGGATCCTCTGCCGGAAGCTCGGCTACTGCGTCGACTGCGACAGCGAGGACCGGATTTGCAACGAGTGGTCCATCCTCGAGAAGTCCTTCCCAAGGAACCGGATCCACGTCATCCGCACCAACCGAGAGCTGGGATTGTAGAGAGCCGCTCAGGAATCGCGGGCGATGAGGGCGTCGACCACCTCCTTCGCGTCCCCCGAGTACTTCCCGGCTGCGAGGAAGCAAGCCTTGGCCTCCTGCCCTTCCTTTCGCGCGTCCTCTTTGTCCCCTTCGCGCTCGTACTGGTAGCCGCGGTGGAAATGGAGATTGCCCAGCACCTCCTCCTGGCCGGCGTATCGCTTGATATTCCGTTCGAAGAAGGCCTGGAGCCGCTCCGGTCGCTTCATGTCGAGATAGGCTTCCATGACCATCTGGGTGGCCGCCGGGTTGGCGGGGGCGAAGGCGAAGAGCCGGTCGAGGCTCTCGTCCGCCTTGTCGAGCCGGCCGAGTCCCAGGTAGACGTAGCCGAGCCGCTGGTAGACGCGATACTCATCCGCCGAGATCCGCAGGCAAAGCTCAAGGTAGCCGAGCGCACGCTCGTACTGCCCGAGTAGCTGGGCGGATGTCGCGTTCATGAGGAGGGCGTCCATGCGATAATTCGGATCGTCCTTGTACTTCTCGATCGCCTTCTCCCCGCTCGCGATCGAGAGCTCGTATTGGCCCGTCTTCTGATAGCAGTACGCGAGGTTGTAATCCGCGTTGTGGAGTTTCGGGTCCAGGGCCAGGCTCTTCGTCAGCAGCTCGATCGCCGTGCCGTAATCCCCGAGCTTTTCCTCCTCCTCGGCGTAGTCGGACAGCGAGGCGGCGGTGTAGAAGCCGAGGCCGTAGGCCTTCCCGTAGTTCTCGGCGGCGCGCTTTAGGACTTCCTCGTCGCTCTCGAGCCACCTGCCGGCGTAGCGGAGGCTCACGTCGTAGTAATAGTCGCCGAGGGCGAGGTAGAGGATGCCGGGGTCGCGGCTCCTCCCGAGGAGGGGACCGATGACCTTGGGAGGATCGAAGGGATAGAGCGAATAGCTGCCCGCGCCCGTCCTGAGCTTGGCGAAGGTATCGCCGGGCGCGAAGTCCTTGAAGGCGAACATGGTATGCTCGATGCTCTGCACGAAGTACGCGATGCAGAGCTCCACCTTCTTCGCAACGACGTATTCGTTCGTGTCTTCCGTGCCCAGGGCGAGAAAGGCCGAGTTGTACTTCTGCTGCTCGACCAGGGAGTCGACCTTCAGGAGCATGGCCTTCGTCTGCGGATCGGCGCCCTTCCAGATGTCCGTTTGCGCGCCGGCGTCGAGCGAAAGGATCGCCAGGAGGGCAAGCAGGGCCGTCGCCTTTTTCGTCATCATCATGGGCCTTCATAGCATGGATTCAGCCGGCGGTCAAACTTCCTTGCTCGCGATGGCCGTCAACATCAAGTTGAGCTTGAGGAGGGCCTGCATGACGCCCTGGTCGAGCATCGCGTCGGCGATCTTGATGAAGGTGGCGAAGGCGAAGCCTTTCCACGTCGCGACATAGGTGAATTCGGCCACCCATAGTCGGTTCGGCCGGTCCCCATGGAACACCCTGTGGACGAGATCCAGGGGCCGCTGGTCGCGATCAGCGGCCACGGTGCTGCGCTTGGGCTTGCCTCTGACAACGCCGCGGAGGCCCATCTGGCGCATCAAACGCTCGACCGTGCATCGGGCGACCTTGTGGCCCTCGCGCACGAGCTGGCGCTACACCTTGCGGGCCCCGTAAGCCTTGGTTCTCGTCCCAGGTTCGGCGGATCTCGGCCCGCAGCGACTCGTCACGTCGCCGCCGCGGCGAGAGCTTCGTGGGGTCGGCAGGAGCTGCCGTTTCCAATCGTCGAGTTTTTCCTGTAGACTGACCATTTTTTCTTCCTCTCATAAGCAGGATGAACCCCATTCCAGTCCTCCTGCATCTTTTTGCCTATACTATGCTCCCTCTCTTGGTAGTCAATACCTTCATGAAGGCTCGCCTGGGCATCGCACCTGCGGCTGACGAATCTTCGCCCCCACAAGTGATCTCGTCGAAAGTACGATCGCCCTCCCTCACGACCTTCGGTCGGTCTCGTCAATCGCGAGATCGGAGGGAGCGAGCCCGCGAGGCAACCACGGCTTGGCGCGCGGCTTGGCTTTGGAAGAGAGGGGGCCGGGGAGGGAAACCTTTCGCGTCCGAAAGGTTTCCTTACCCGGATGAGGAGCTTGCGGAGTAACTCGGCCATGGCCGCGGAGGCCTTGAACGCGGCGCTCGAAAGCGGCGTGTCCCGCGGTCTGTCGCTTCCGGAGGCCTCGGCCGGCCCCGGCGAGGGCCTCTTCCCGATCGAGGTCTCGCCTCATATCACCCTTGCCGGGGAGACACGCAGGCTCCGGGGAGATCGGTCCCAGTCCGAGATAGCCGCTCGCCTCGGCCTGTCCTATCGGGCCTACCAGCGGCTGGAGAATCCGGCCAAGGGCAATCCCGCCGTCGAGACCCGGGAGCGCGTGGCTCGCGCCGTCGGGAAGCGTCTGGAGCTGCGGATCGCGTAGAGACGGGCCGTGGCGCGGACCTCGCTGCCCGCTCGCCTTCGAGGTTTCGCCCCTTCCCCCGCTGGTCTGCGACCTTCCCTCGCTGGTCCGTGACCTTCCCTCGTTCCCCCGTGACCTTCCCTCGTTCCCCCGCGACCTTCCCCCATTCCCCCGTGACCTTCCCTCGTTCCCCCGCGACCTTCCCTCGTTCCCCCGCGACCTTCCCCCATTCCCCCGTGACCTTCCCTCGTTCCCCCGCGACCTTCGCTCGTTCCCCCGTGACCTTCCCTCGTTCCCCCGCGACCTTCCCTCGTTCCCCCGTGACCTTCCGCCGTTCCCCCGCGGCGGCCGTGAGGCGGAGAGGGCTCGGGCCCTCGCGTCCGCCGGGGCCTCTGCGTCCGCCGGGGCTAGCGCCGCTCGATGACGAGGAGGCTCGAATCGTCGGTCGCGCCCCGCTCGGCGTCGGCCTCCAGCACTCTCCGCCGGAACGCGCCGACGAAGTCTTCGAGGCTGGAGCCTCGAAGACCGCCCGCGAAGGCCGAGAGGCGCTCGAGGGACCGAGCGAAGGGATCCTCGCCTTCGAAGGCGGCGAAGAGGCCGTCGGAGGCGAGGAGGAGCCGATCGCCGGGCTCCAGTCTGCCGCGGGATTCCTCGACCTCGACCTCGCCCGGGACGCCCACGGCCGCGCCCGCGGGGTGCAGGCTGCGCAGCTCTCCTCCGGCGCCGAGCTGAAGGACGGGCATGTGGCCCCCGCGCACCAGGGTGTAGTCGCCCGTCGCCTCGTCGAGCAGGCCGTAGGCGATCGTGAAGAAGGAGGCGTCCAGGGGCCCGGCCCCGCCCTTGCGGCGATAGCGGGCGTAGAGGGCGCGCAGTACCTCCGCGGGAGAGGGGCTGCGGCCTCGTTTGCCGCGGCCGATCGCGGGCAGGAGCTCGCGGAGCGAGAAGGCGGCGAGGGTGGCGACCATCCCGTGGCCCATCACGTCGAAGCCGTAGAAGGCCCTTCGCCCCGCTCCCGCGGGGAAGACGTCGAAGAAGTCGCCGGAGCCCGAGAGGCAGGGCTCGAGAAAGCCTCCCACGAGATAGCCGGGCCCGGCGGCGTCCGGCGCGGGCAGGAGCTTGATCAGCGCGGAGTTGGCCTCCGCGGCCGATCTTTCGAGAAAGCGCCGTTCGCGGCGCTGAGACTGGCCGCCCCTGGCGCGGGCGAGCGCGATCTGGACGTTGGCCGCCAGTTCCCGCTCGTCGAAGGGTTTGAGGAGAAAGCCGTCGGGCGCGGTCAGGGCGGCGCGCCTGAGGGTCTCCGCGTCGGAGTACGCGGTGAGGTAGATGACCGGCACGTCGAACTCGGTCTTGGCCAGGCCGGCGGCTTCTATGCCGTCGAGGCCGCCGCCGAGGCGCACATCCATCAGCACGAGAGCGGGCCGATGCCGGGCGATGGCCTCGGCGACGGCCTCCCCGGTCCCGATCACCTCCGGCACCGCATAGCCCAGCAGCTCCAGATCCTCCTTGAGCTCGAGTCCCACGAGGGGCTCGTCCTCGACGATAAGAATGGTCTCGTTCGACATGGCGGGGCTCCTTTCGCTATTTGGTCATGGTTTTTTCTCTATGAAGAGGGAAGCGGACCCGCACCCAGGCTCCGGGCCCGCGGTTCGTGAATATCGCGCCGTCGCGTTTCTTGACGAGAGCCGAGATGAGGCGGAAGCCCAGGCCGCCGGCTCTCTGCATATCCCAGCCTTCGGGGAAGCCGGGGCCCTCGTCTTTCACCGAGAGGAGGATGCCGCCCTCATCGGCGGCGATCCGCACGCGCACGGAGCCCTCGCCGCCGGAGCCCGAGGCGTGCTTGTACGCGTTGGAGACCAGCTCGGTCATGACGAGGCCGAGGTCTATGCAGAGCTCCGCGGGCGCGAGGAGGCTCTCGGCCTCGCAGACGAGGCCGCCCAGCGGGGAGCCGAAGCTCCCGGAGAGCTGGGCGGCCAGGTCTCGCGCGTAGACCTCCAGGTCGATCTCGTCGCCCGAACCGAGCGAGTAGAGCTTTTCGTGCACGAGGCTGATCGCCCGTATCCGGTCCCGCATGGAGGCGTAGGCCGCGAGGGCCGCGGGCTCGGAGCTCCGGTGGGACTGGAGCGACACGATGCTCGACATGATCTGGAGGCTGTTCTTGACGCGGTGATGCACCTCGTGGATCAGCATGTCCTTCTCCGCGAGGGTCTGCCGCAGCCGTCGCTGCATCGAGCGATAGCGCTCGGAGAGGGCATAGGCCTGGATGCCGATGCTGATCAGGACGCCCAAGGGGAAGAGATTCGCGGTGTTGACGAAGAAGCTGGAGAAGAGCATGTCGTTCACCGCGGTCACGGCGAGCACGCCGGCGCTCAACGCCAGGGGCAGGCTCTCGGCGCGTCTTCGGGCGAGGGCCCGGATCAGGATCAGGGCGGTCGCGCCGATGACGATGAGGGCCAGGAAATAATAGGGCAGGATGCTCCAGGTGAGGACGCGGAGCGGCGCGAAGGGCAGGAGGAGAAGGAAGGCGGAGCAGGCGGCGAGGACGGTCCTCCCCGCGCGCCTGCCCAGTTCGGCCGGAAAGAGTACCCAGAAGAACAGGAAACCGAGCGGGAAGATCGTGAAGACGGAGAGATATTCGAGCCGAATGAGCGTGTCGAAGCGGAGGCCGCGGACGATGTCGACGATGGGATAGTTGCCCGTGACGAGGGCGCGCAGGGCCGCGGCCAGGGTGAAGGCGGAGAAGGCGGCGAAACCGAGACCGGACTCCTCGGTGCGGATGAAGAACGAGAAAACGACGGCCAGCACCGCGAGCGAGGCGGCCAGGGTGAGGGCGTTCCCGACGCTCTCCAGCTGTCCGAGATCGAGAGCGGCCTTGGGCCCGAGGCTGAAGGCGCGCCACATCCCGCCGACGCGGTACACGTGGTTCGAGACGCGGGCCACGAGCACGAGCCGGTCGCCCGATCCGGCGAGGGCGGCGACGCCGGGCTTGTAGGCGGGTATTTCCGTGGACGGATCCATGGAGGGCCGGCCCGCTTCGGCTATCGTCAGCCCGTCGGCATCGAGCTCGAAGGCCGTCGAGACGGTCGTGTAGCGGATGCCCAGAGCCGGCCGGACGGTCGGCAGCAAAACGGTGAGGCGGTAGGTGCCGCCCACGATTCCCGAGTGCCATTGGTCGGGCACCCTGCGGCCGCCTACCCTCGGGGCCGAAAGCGCGGCCCTTCCCCCCAGGAGCACGCCGGGGAAGAAGTCCCACTCGCCCGACAGCCGGACCGGGCCCTCGCGCCCGAAATCCCAGGCGCGGAGGTCGAGGACCCCGTCCGCCGCGCGGGGCGCGCGGGGCTTCGCCTCCGCGCAGCCGATCGAGACGAGGGCCAGGATCGAGACGGTGAGCATGAGACAGAGCGATCGGAGGCGCGAGCCGGCGGCCTCGCGCCTCTCGGGCGGCATCATCGAAGGCACTCCTCGCGCCACGATGATAGGGTCGATCGGACGCGCCTGACCAGCCGTCCGTCGCCGCAAGCTCCCGATCGTCCGCCTGCCGGGCGCGGGCGGGCCGACCATCCAAGCGAGGATTGATCTCGACAACACTCGTCCGCCTGCCGGGCGCGGGCGGGCCCCCAGGGCCGCGCCGCCCGCATGAAAGCGAAAGCCCCTCGTCTTCATCGGCGCTTCAGGCTTCCCCGCTATGTTCCTCCCAGGCACGCGATGAGCGCGACCTGGAGGTTAGTCGTATGAAGTTCACGAAAATCGGAGTCCTCGGCCTGATCCTGGCCTTCGGCCTGGCTTCGGCCGGAGCCATCGCGGCTCAGGCGGCGGGATCGCCGGCCCAGCCCAAGGAGTGGACGGCGCAGAGCGGCGACGGCGAGCACGCCGACCGGCAGTTCGCCGATCGGCGGGACGGCGAAGCCGGCTCCTCGGATCGCCAGGATTCGGAGTCGAGCGGAGACTACCGCGACCCCGCGCCCGACGCCGCTCCGGCCGTCGACATGGCTCAGGCCCAGAAGGCGGCCGAGGCCTACGCGAAGTCGGGCAAGGCGGTCTCGGTCAGGCTCGAGGACGAGAACGGCAAGCTGGTCTATGCGGTGGTCGTGGCCAGGCACGTGGTCAAGGTGGACGCCATGACCGGAGCCGTCCTGGGCTCGGGAGGCGGCGAGGGAAACTGAGCGGAGGGCCGTCGGGAAGTCCGGAGAGGGCTTCCCGACGGCGGCGGGCAGGCGAGGCGCCGGTACGGAGCCCTCCGCGCGGCGCGCCGATGCGGTCGCCGCGCGGAGCGTGCGCCGCATCCGAGCCGGGAGTCCGGGGCGGCCGCGCGGAGCTTTGCGCCGCGCCGGAGAATGAAACCCCGGGGCGGCCGCGCGGAGCTTTGCGCGCGGCCGC
>JAJXZP010000233.1 GCA_021779995.1 bacterium
GCCCCGGCGGCCCCGGCCCGGGCGGCCCCGGTCGCGGCCCCGGCCCCGACGGCCCCGGCGGCCCCTGTCGCCGGTACTTTCAGCGCGTAGAAGGCCAGATTGGTCGGAAAGGCGCGCTTCTTTTCGAGGGCTCGGATCCTGGCCAGCTCGGATGGCAGGTCCGGCAGGGCCCCCTGGTGGCAGAAGCGCGCCAAGGCGAGGGGCGCGGCCGACAGGGCTTCGAGGAGCTCGTCGACCACGAAGGTCTTCGCGTAGGGAATGAGAAAGGCGTCGGCCAGGCCCTCGTCGAAGCCCAGCTCGAAGCTGTCCCGCAGGCATTCGCGCACGGTCTCGTCGGTCCTGGCGAGGCGCCGGACCTCGCGGGGCGTGGCGAGGCCGCGCTCGGCGCAGAGCGCGCGCACGCGCTCCACCTCGGAGCGGCCGTCCCGGCTGTACACCATGACGCGCAGGATGCCGAGCGGGGCGAGCCTGTCGGCGAGTGCGCGCAAGGCCCCCGCGAAATCGGGAATGCAGTGCAGGACGCCGAAGCTATCGATGTAGCGGTACGGCCCCGGCGCGACGCCCGGGTCCATGAGGTCGCCGGCCAGGTAGTCGAGGTTGAAGCGGAGGTGGCGCAGGGCGTGCAGCCTGGCGCGGGCGAGGGAGCGCGCCGAGAGGTCGAGCGCGTCGATCCGGGCGCGGGGATTAGCGACGCTGACCGGATAGGGCAGGAAGGAGCCGGAGCCCGCGAGGAGCACGCGCTCCCCGGCTCCCGGCCGGAGGCGCTCGCCGTGGAAATGGGCCCAGAGGGCCTCGAGGTTGAAGATGTAGCTGTCCTGCGCCCGGATGGAGCCGAAGAGGCTGTAGCGCGGATAGGGATACTTTTCGTAATGAAGCCTCATGCGCTCGTCGAGATCGTGCAGCCAGGTCGCCATGGCCTCGCTCCTCCTCGCGCGCCCCGGCCGCGCGGGCGCTTTCCGTCGGCAGCCTGCTTCGCGCCGTCGCGGCCGACGCGGTCGTCGCCGGCATGGATGGCACCGACGCGGCCGGGTATAGCACGAAGGACTGCAGCTGTCAAACGCGGCTCGCCGCAGCGGTCCGGGAGCCGCAGCGGGCCGGCCTCCCGGCTGCGGACTCGCCGTACGGACGCGGATAGTTCTAGCAAAAGCCGCCCCGGCGTGTTATCGTTGACTCGATGGCCTTGCTCGATTCGATAACCGCACCCTCGGATCTCAGAAAACTAGGCGCCGCCGAACTCTGCGCCCTCGCCGAGGAAATCCGCGGGGTGATCATCTCCACGGTGACGAAGAACGGCGGGCACCTCGCGTCCAACCTGGGCGTCGTCGAGCTCACCCTCGCGCTCCATCGCAGCTTCGACTCGCCCGCCGACGCCATCGTCTGGGACGTCGGCCACCAGACCTACGCGCACAAGCTCGTCACCGGCCGGCTGGCGGCCTTCGACGGGCTCAGGATGAAGGGCGGCATCTCGGGCTTCCCCAAGCGGGCCGAGAGCGAGCACGACGTCTTCGAGACGGGGCACGCCTCGACCTCGATCTCGGCCGCCCTCGGGCTGCTCGAGGCGCGCGTCAGGACCGGGGATCCCGGCAAGGTGGTCGCGGTCATCGGCGACGGGGCCCTCACGGGCGGCATGGCCTTCGAGGGCCTGAGCCACGCCGGCCAGCTGGGCCTGCCTCTCATCATCGTCCTGAACGACAACAAGATGTCGATCTCGCCCAACGTGGGCGCCCTCTCGCGGTATCTGTCGCGACTCTCCGCGACGGCGCGCTACCAGGCCGTCCGCCGCAAGATCGACCGCATGGTGCGCGGCCTGCCCCTCGTCGGCGACCTGGCCTACGACCTCATGATGCGCGGCAAGAAGGCGGTGAAGGCCCTTTTCTTCCGGGAGAATTTCTTCTCCGACCTGGGCTTCGAATACGTCGGGCCCATCGACGGCCATAACATTCCCTCGCTGCTCAACGTATTCCGGGACGTGCGCGCCTTGGGGCGTCCCGTGGTCGTGCACGTGCTCACGCGCAAGGGCAAGGGCTTCGACCTGGCCGAGGAGGACCCGACGAGGTACCACGGCCTCTCGCCCATGGCCTGCTCCGACGGCATCGTCGAGCCGCGGCCCGCCGCCTCCTTCACCGAGGCCTTCGCCGCGGCCATGCAGAACCGCGGCTGCGCCGACCCGAGGCTCGTGGCCGTCACCGCGGCCATGACCAAGGGTACGGGCCTCGAAGGTTTCCGCGCCTCCTTCCCCGGCCGCCTCCACGACGTCGGCATCGCCGAGCAGCACGCCGTCACCTTCGCGGCGGGCCTGGCCGCGGGCGGCCTGCACCCCGTGGTCGCGATCTACTCCACCTTCATGCAGCGCGCGGTGGACCAGGTCTTCCACGACGTCGCCCTGCCGGGCCTTCCCGTCGTCTTCGCCGTGGATAGGGCGGGGGCCGTCGGCGAGGACGGGGAGACGCACCAGGGCATCTACGATATACCGATCTTCCGCTCCTTCCCCCGGCTCTCGATACTCGCTCCCGCCAGCGCCGTCGAGCTCGAACTCTGCCTGAACTGGGCCCTCGATTCCGGCGCTCCGGCGATCCTGCGCTATCCCAAGGCGATCTGCCCCCGCGAGGAGGCCGCCTACGCCTCGGCTCTCGTCCCGGGTCGAGGCGTTTTCCTCAGGCGCTCGGACGCGCCCACCCTCCTCGTCGCGATGGGCGGCCTCGTCAGCCTCGCGGTCGAAGCCTCGGATCTGCTCCTGCGCGGCGGCGCGGCCCGGCCCTCGCCCCCGCTGGGCGGCATCGGCGCCGACGTCTACTCGCTGCGCTTCCTGTCGCCGCTCGACGAGGATGCCTTCGTCGAGGCCGTCCATCCCTACCGCCGCGTGATCGTGCTGGAGGAAGGAGTGGTCTCGGGCGGGGTGGGGGAGTCCCTCACCGCGCTCGCGGTGCGCCGCGGGTGCCGCGCCGTTTTCCGCGTCCTGGGCTTCCCGCCTGAGCCCGCGGCCCAGGCGAGCAGGGAGGAACTGCTCGAGGCGGTGGGACTCTCCGCCATCGGCATCGCCTCGCTCGTGGAGGGGCTCGACGCGGGAGAACGGGCCGGCGGCCGGATCTACAGTTTCCGGGCCGCGGGAGCCGGCGCCTGATGCCTGCCGTACTGGCCCTGCCCCGGGGTCGGCGCCTCGCGATCGGCGAGCGAGGCCTCGTCATGGGCATCGTCAACGTCACCCCCGATTCTTTCTATTCCGGCAGCCGCCGGCGCGGAACTCTCGAGGCACGCGACGCCGCGCTGCGGATGGCCGAGGCCGGAGCCGCGATCGTCGATATCGGGGGGGAGTCCACCCGCCCCGGCTCGGACTACGTCGGCCCGGAGGAGGAGCTCGAGCGGGTCGCGCCCGCGGTCGAGGCGATCCGTCGCGAGTCGGACGTGGCCCTGTCGGTCGACACGCGCAAGTCCGCCGTGGCCGCCGCGGCCCTCGACGCCGGCGCCGACCTCGTCAACGACATCACCGCCCTGACTGCCGATCCCGGCATGGCCTCCCTCGTCGCCTCCCGCGGGGCCTGCGTCGTGCTCATGCACATGCAGGGCGAGCCGAAGACCATGCAGGCCGCGCCCCGCTATGCCGACTGTCCCGCCGAGGTCTTTTCCTACCTGCTCGGGGCGGCCTCGCGAGCCCTGGCCGCCGGCATCGGCCGCGAGAGTATCG
>JAJXZP010000129.1 GCA_021779995.1 bacterium
TGGCGGTGATACCGGTCCTGGCCCTGTTCTATGTCATCCAGCAACGACTCGTCGCGGGCCTCGCCGGAGGCGCCGTAAAGGGATAGCTACACAGGAGGATATTTCGTGAAAAAAGGAAAGGGCGGTCGAAAAGGCGATAGCTACCCTGAGAATCATTAAATGCTATTGAGGGGATGAATATGATAAAGGTAGCGATAATTGGACTCGGCTTCATGGGGAAGACTCATCTTGGCGTGTACCTGAAACTCAAGGACGTCGAGGTTGTCGCGCTCGCCGAAGCAGTCAGGGAAAACACGGAGTTCACGAGTCTCGACGTGGGAGGAAACATTAAGGCACCCTCAAGGTCAATCGACCTGAGCCGTACCCGAAAATATACAGACTACGAAAAGCTGCTCGCAGATGGCGGATTCGACATCATCGATATCTGTCTGCCCACCTTTCTCCATGCGGAATATACGATAAAGGCCCTAAAGGCTGGATTCAACGTTTTCTGCGAAAAGCCGATGGCGATGTCCGCCGAGGAGACAGACAGGATGCTCGCAGCAGTCCAAGCCAGCGGGAAGCTTTTCAGCGTAGGTCAGTGTCTTCGGTTTTGGCCTGCCTATGTTGAGGTAAAGCGGCTCATTGATTCAGGAAGTTACGGGAAGGTTAAGTATGCGGAGTTTGCCCGCTTTTCGGCGCCTCCTGCCTGGGGGTGGGATAACTGGTCTGTGGACGGAAAACGATCCGGAAACGCGGCCTTCGATATGCACATCCACGATGTGGACATGCTGCTTTTCCTGTTTGGGAAGCCGACGGCAGTTCGATCGCGCGGAGTGGTTGATCAGGATGGAAGTATATTGCATATTGCGTCGGTTTATTCGTATCCGGATCTCACCGCAGCCTCGACAGGAGGCTGGCTATGCTCCGATTCCTTCGGATTCGACATGCGAGCATTCTTCGTTCTCGAAAAGGCAACGATAGAGCTTGACTTTGCTAAGGATCCGGTTGTCTCGCTGTATCCGATGGGCGGAAAGAAGACAGCCGTCGCCCTTGCCGAGGGGGACGGCTATTATCATGAGCTCGTCGATTTCGTCGCTGGTGTGGCCAAGGGGAAATTGTCCGGCAGGGTAACGGGCCAATCCGCCGCAGAATCGGTGAAGCTCGCACTGACGGAGATCGAGTCGGTCCGGAAGGACAAGGAGCTGCCGTTCGTTTCTGAAAGCGGGACAGGGATTCTGTAGATTCATTCCCGCAGGATCATGAATATCCGCAAATCGATGGAGAGGGGGAAGGGTCTGTATATCAGTTACTTCCGGAGACACTCGTTATAACGGTGTGGAGAAAAGACATGACAAAGGGCAACGCGCTCGTCGGCCAGTCGGGAGGGCCGACGGCGGTCATCAACGCGAGTCTCGCCGGGGTGGTCGAGGGCTGCCTCGACGCGTCGCTCGGGGACTCGGTGCTGGGCATGCGCTTCGGCATCGAGGGCTTCATGGAGGGGAGGCTCGTGGACCTCGGGCGGCAGCGCCCCGAGACCCTCGCGGCTCTGCGCCGGACCCCCTCCTCGATCCTCGGCTCGAGCAGGCACAAGCTGCGGGACGAGGACTTTCCCCGGATCCTCGAGCTCCTGAAGAGCTACGAGATCCGCTACTTCTTCCTCATAGGCGGCAACGACACGATGGATACCGTGCATCGCGTCGAGGCCTACTGCCGCGGGCGCGGCTACGAACTCTGCGGCCTCGGCGTGCCCAAGACCGTCGACAACGACCTCTACGGCACCGACCACACGCCGGGCTTTCCCTCCGCGGCGCGCTACGTGGCCCTGTCGACGCTGCAGTCGGGTCGCCTCGCGCGCGACATGCGCCGCGTCGACTCCTTCGTGGTGCAGCAGACGGTCGGGCGCGAGGCGGGCTGGCTCGCGGCTTCCTCGGCCCTGGCTCGGCGCTCCGAGGGCGACGCCCCCCACCTCGTCTACCTGCCCGAGCGCCGGCTTTCGCCGGAGGGCGTAGTCCGCGATGTGCGGCTCTGCATCGAGCGCCACGGCTGGTGCTCGATCGTCTGCGGCGAGGGAGTGCTCTGGGAGGACGGGAGCCCCGTGTCGCAGACGCGCGAGCGCGACAAGTTCCAGAACGCCGAGTTCGGCGCCATGGGCGGCTCCAGCGCGGCCCTGGCCCTGCATCGCCTCATCCGCGAGGCCACGGGCTTGCGCGGCGAGTTCCAGATCACCGAGTCCTTGTCCATGTGCGCCGAGGACCGCGTCCCGGAGGCGGACCGGAGCGAGGCCTACGCCTGCGGGCGCCGCGCGGCCGAGCTGGCGGCCGCGGGCGCGAGCGGGGTCATGGTGACGATAGGGCGGGCCCCCGGGCTACGCTACGAGCCGGTCTACGGCACCGCGAGCCTCGCGGAGGTGGCCGTGCGCGCCAAGCCGATGCCCGACGAGTTCATCGCCGAGAGCGGCAGCGACGTCACTCCCGCCTTCCTCGACTATCTGCGGCCCCTCGCGGGCGAGCTGCCCGGATACGCCGAGCTCGACGACCTCGCGCCGGCCGCCGTGCGCGGCGATTTCTAGGAGGATGGCATGAACGCCGACGACCCGAAACAGTCCGGCTACGCCCTCGTGCGCGAGATGCTCGAAGCGCCCGAGATGGTCAGGCGCCTCGACTTGAAGCGCATAACGTCTTTCGCGGAGCGCGTGCGCGGCTCCTCCGTGCTGCTCTCCGGCGAGGGCTCCTCGAGGATCTTCCCGGCCAAGAAGACCATCGCCGACTCGCTCAGGCGAGGCTACCGCGACCGGCTCTTCACCGAGGGCGCCACGCAGGCGCGGGAGTACGACCTGCGCGGGACTGACGTCTTCATAGCCTCGAACTCGGGGCGGACCAAGGAAGGCGTGCGGCTGCTCGCCCACCTGCGCTCGGCCGGCTGCGCGCTCGCGATCGGCGTGGTCGCCAACCCGGGCACGCCCCTCGCCGAGGAACCCGACTTCTCCTACCTGCTGTCCTGCGGGCCGGAGAAGGCCGTCGCCGCCACGAAGAGCGTCCTCGAGCAGGCCCTGTTCTACGACATCCTCTTCCGCGCGCGCTCGGGCGCCGAGCTGCCCGATCTGCGGAAACTGGCCGACCTCATGGACGAGGCCCTGCGCGCCGAGGTTCCGGCCGAGATCGTCGAGGCCCTGGCGGGGGCCCGGACCCTGTACTGGGCCGGCCGCAACGACGGGGTGGCCGAGGAGCTCACCCTGAAGACGAATGAGATCGCGCGGAAGAAATCCGACTTCCTGGAGGGGACCTACGCCGTCCACGGCATCGAGGAGGTGCTCGAGGGCTCGGACGCGCTCGTCGTCGTCGACCCCTTCCGCGAGGAGGAGGCCAAGTTCGAGGAGGTCCTCGTGAAGGGAGCCGGGATCCGCGTAGTCGCGATCGCGCATCGCGAGACCCGCTTCCCCGCCCTGCGCGTGCCCTCCTACGGCGACTTCTCGCCCTACCTCCAGCTCTGCGCGGGCTGGAATCTCCTCGTGGCGACGGGCCTCGCGCTCGGCGTCGACCTGGACCATCCGCTCAGGGCGCGCAAGATCGGCAACGAGTTCGTTTCCTGAGCCCGGCGCCCCGAAGCCGACGCGGACGAGACCGACGGGGACGAGCCCAGGGACGGAGGCGAGCTCGGGGGCCGGGTGCGGGCGGGCGGCCGAGTGCGGCGAGTGCG
>JAJXZP010000111.1 GCA_021779995.1 bacterium
GATGATCTACTTCGACCATGCGTCCCGATCGCGGCTCGTGAACTCGTTCTACCGCCACGTAAAACCGGGCGGCCATTTCTTCATCGGCCATTCGGAGACCATCCTGCGCACCGACTGCCCCTTCGAGTACGTCAGCCCGGCCATCTACCGGAAGGTCGGAGCCTAGATGAGCGAAAGTCTCAGGTCCCTCGGGCTCGGCATAATCGGCGTGGCCAACCAGAAGGGCGGAGTCGGCAAGACGACGACCGTCATCGAGCTGGCCTCGGGCCTCGCCCGCTCGGGCGGGCGCGTCCTCGCGGTGGACGGCGATCCGCAGGGCAACCTGAGTCTCTTTTTCGCCCCAGGTGGCGGCAAGGGTTCCGGTGGCGGCGCAGGCACGCGAATGGGCGAGGGCCCGGGAAGGGGCGCAGGGCGGGACTTCTCCGACCTCATGGGCGATCTGCTGGCGGGCAAGGTGCCGCGCATCGAGGACTATCTCGTGCGCCGCGTGCGCAAGGGCATGGACCTCCTGAGCGCGACGCATCGTCAGCTGCGACGCGAGAGGAGCGAGAGCGACCTGCTCGCGGTGGCACCCGCTTTCGCCGCCCTGCTGGCCGGTCTCAGGGCGAGCTACGACTGGATACTCATCGATACCTCGCCTTCCAACGGAGCTCTCGAGCGGATGCTCGTGCGGTCCTGCGAAGCGGTGATCATCCCCCTGGAGTTCCAGCTCTTTTCGGTGGCCGGCCTCCAATCGATACTCGACGAGGTGAACGCCTGCACTCTCGAGGCAGGGCATGGCATACGCGTCCACTCCCTTATCTTCACCAAGGCGGAGAATCGGGTGGCGCGCGTCGAGTCGTACCGGGAAGTCTTCTCCGCATTCAGGATACCGATCTTCGAAGTCTGCAAGTCGGAATACATCCCCCGTTCTCTCGAGCGATCGAGGACCATCTGGGAGAGCGGGCCCTCGAGTTTCGCGGCTCGCGACTATGCGCGGATAATCGAAAAGGCATTTCTGGAGTAGGCATGGCCGCAAAAAAGCTAAACGAGGAGCGCGATAGGCTCGCCGCCTCCCTCGCCGCCTCGCTTCCGGACTCGGGCGGCGGCTACCAGGTTTCCTCGGCCTTCACCGCGCCCGAGCGGCGCCGCCTCCTCGGCCCCTGGTCCATGGAGGAGCACCGGGTCGAGGGCCTGCCCTACATCGACACCTTCGCCCGGACCGCGATCCGGGGCGCCCAGCTCCTCGAATGCGTCTACGCCTCGATCTACGATTTCCGCGAGTCGCTCTGCGTCAAGATCGTCCGGATCAGCGGCCTCGTCGATCTGCCGGAAGGCCGGGCCGAGTATCTCTATCGCCTGAGCGTGGCCATCTCCTGGGAGCTGGGGCGCGGCTTCCTGATCGTCCGCCCCGAGCTCGGCTACCAATCGACCTCCCTGGACGGAAAGGCGGCCGCGGTGAAGGAATTTTCCTCCTCCGGCGAGAGGACGCGCATAGACTACCGCTTCGAGGGCAGCTCTCTCATTCTGGAAGAAGGCGCGGATTTCAAGCGCCTGACCCGAGGCGCGGAATGAGCGACGGAACGCGAGAAACCCCGCTCCGGAGCGTCCGCCCCGCCGAGCGCTCCGAGACGAAGGTCCGCGTCCTCATCGTCGACGACTCGGCGATCGCGCGCGAGCTCTTGGAGCGGGGACTGTCGCGCGATCCGGGCATCGAGGTGGTGGGCAAGGCCGAGGACGCCTACGCGGCCCGGGACAAGATCGTCTTCCTGAAGCCCGACGTCCTCACCCTCGACGTGGAGATGCCGCGGATGGACGGCATAGAGTTCCTGAGGAAGCTCCTTCCGCAATATCCCATCCCTGTCGTCGTGGTTTCGGCCGTCACGCTCGAGGGCTCGCGGCGCGCCCTCGAAGCCCTCGACGCGGGGGCCGTGGCCGTCGTGGCCAAGCCCCGGGCCGAGGACCGCGCCGGACTTCTCACCATGCTCGGCGATCTCGCCGAGGCCGTGAAGGACGCCTCTCGCGCTGATGTTTCCAAGATGCGCCGCTGGGCCGTCGCGGCCAGGGCCGTCGCTGCCGGGGCCGTCCCGGCAATAGCCGGGCGCGCATCTCCCGCGCCTCGGGCCCGCGTGAGGGGCGAGGGTCGGGTCATCGCCATCGGCGCCTCGACGGGCGGCACGGCGGCCCTCACCGCGATCATCTCCGATTTCCCCGAGACCATGCCGGGAACGATCGTGGTGCAGCATATGCCGCCGGTATTCACGCGACTGTTCGCCGAATCGCTCGACAAGATTTCCAAGGTGGAGGTGCGGGAGGCCCGGGACGGCGACGAGCTGCGGCCCGGTCTCGTCCTCGTCGCCCCCGGCGACCTCCACGCCAGGCTGGTCGAGCGCGGCGGGGCCTGGAAGATAGCCTGCGCTCCCGGCCCCAAGGTCTCCGGCCACCGGCCCTCGGTGGACCTGCTCTTCTCCTCGGTGGCGACGGCCGCCGGGGACAGGGCCCTGGGCCTCCTGCTCACCGGCATGGGCCGCGACGGCGCCGCGGGCCTCCTCGAAATGCGGCGGGCCGGAGCCCGCTGCCTCGCCCAGGACGAGGCTTCCTCGGTGGTGTTCGGCATGCCCAAGGAGGCCTGGGCGCTCGGAGCCGCCGAGCGCCTGGTGAGCCTGGACCGCGCGGTGGACGAGCTCGTCTCCATCCTCGCCGTCCCCTTGCGCGCAGGAGGTCCCGGGTGAGCATACTCACTGTCGGCATAGGCGAATGGACCGTGTCGAGCGAGGCCTCCGACGTCATCAAGACCTACGCCCTGGGTTCCTGCGTCGCGGTGCTCATCTACGACACCAAGCTCGCGATAGCCGGGATGATCCATATCGCCCTGCCCGACTCCAAGGTCGACGCCGAAAGGGCGCGCAGCCTTCCGGGCTACTTCGCCGACACGGGCCTGCCCCTCATGATCGAGGAGATGAAGAGGCGCGGCGCCGCCAGGGGCAGCGTCTGGGTCAAGCTCGCCGGCGGCGCCTCGGTCATGGATCCGGGCGGGTTCTTCGACATCGGCAAGAGGAACATTCTCGCCGCCAAGCGCATATTGTGGGGAAGCTCTCTCGGCCCCCTGGCCGAGGACACGGGGGGGGACCTGTCCAGGACAGTCTCGTTCGCCGTCGCCGACGGCCAGACGACCATCTCTTCCGGCCCCAAGACATGGACGATTTGAGGAGGACCGGCATGAAAAGCTATGGTCGAGTGCTGATAGTCGACGACTCGTCGACCTCCCGGATGATAATCCAGAGATGCATGCAGATGGCGGGCATAGAAGTGACCGAGTATCTCTTCGCGGAAAACGGCCTCGACGCGTACGCGACGCTCCGCGCGCATGCCGGGGTCGAGCTTGTCATCACCGATATCAACATGCCCAAGATGGACGGCCGGACCTTCGCGACCCAGCTGAAGGGAGACCCGGCCATGACCGGGATCTCGATCGTCATCGTATCCAGCATCGCCGACAGCGCCCTCGAATCGGAGCTCCGCGCGCTCGGCGTCGATTCGGTGGTGAAGAAGCCGGTCTCGCCCGCGAAAATGCTGCAGGCGGTCGGAGGCGCGCCGTGAACGACACTATCGAGCCCGCCAGGGCTTCCGCCCTGCTGCTGGAGGCCCTCTCCTCCACCTTCGCCGACATGGCCTTCATAGATGTCGAGCGC
>JAJXZP010000092.1 GCA_021779995.1 bacterium
CACGACGACGCGGGGCGCGGGCAGCTCGCCCGCCGCGGCGGCGGCATCCAGCGCGGCGGCGGCGGCGAGGGCCGTCTCGGGTTCCGAGGCCAGGGCGAGGTCGCAGCCAGCCAAGGCCCCGAGGACGGCGGCCCGGCCGACGTCCTGCTCGAGACAGAGATCGTCGCCGATGACCACGCCCCTGAAGCCCAGCTCCTCGCGCAGCCGGCCCTCGACTATCCTCGCGCTCCGCGCGGCCGGAATCCTGTCCGGCTCGAGCGCCGGCACGAGGGCCCTGCCGACGAGGACGGCCCGAAGGCCTCCGGCCAGGGCCCGCGCGAAGGAGCGCAGCTCGGTCGCTTCGAGGCGATCGATCGGGAAGGATACCTGGGGAATCGGGCTTTCGCAGGTCGAGCAGAGGGTGCCGAGCCCCGGGAAACGCCCGGCGCAGGCATTGACCCCGCGGGAGGCCAGGGCGCGGGCGAAGACGGCGCCGAAGGCCCCCGCGGCCCTCGCATCCTCCCCGAAGCCGTCGAGGATGCCCGCCCTTCCCTTGGGATCGGTGGCGAGGTCGAGGCGGGGGGCGAGGAGGAGGCCCACGCCGCAGCGGGCCAGGCGGGTACCCAGGAGGCGGCCGGCCCGGCGCAGCGCGGCGCGGGAACCCAGGGCGGCCAGGGCGAGCGGGCTCGCGATCCCGGGAAACTCCGGCTGGCCGAAGGCGGGCGTCGCGGCTCCGCCCAGGGCCACGAGAGGAGTTCCGAGCCCCGCCTTCTCGGCGAGCGCGCGCGCCGAGGCGCAGAGCTCCGCGAGGAGTTCCGGCCGGCCCAGAAGCTCGCCCGGGAAGAGGAAGGCGCGTATGCCCGCGCGAAGATACTCGGCGAGCAGGTCGGCCGCGCGCTTCCGGGCCTCGGCCTCGGAGAGCCCCGCCACGGGCAGGCCGGCGAGCAGCAGACCGGCCGCGAAACCGCCGCGCGAAGGGGCCGTGGCCCGAGTTCCGGCCTTCACCTCAGGGACTCCCGCAGCCGCGCCTCGACGAGGGCGCGGACGCGCTCGGCCAGGGTTTCGTCGGCGGCGAGCTCCTCGAGGCCGGCGGACATGCGGTAGCGCCAGTTCTCCGCGCGCGTCGTGCCGGGCACGTTGATGCGCTCCTCCCGAGGATCTTCCGGCCGCCATTCGCTCATCGCCGCGAGGTCCTGCAGCGGGTAGACGACGAAGCGCGAACGCGAACGCGCCAGGAGCTCGAGGACGAGGAAGAGCTGGTCCGGACCGAGCGCGGCCGGGCAGGGGCCGATGCTCCGGCCCAGGCCTTCCGCCACGAGATCCCAGACGGCCTCGCGCTCCGCCTCGGCCTCCCACCACTCGCGCAGCGAGGAGGAATCGTGGACCGAGGGACAGGCGACCGAGAGTTCCGGGTACTCGGCGGGCGGAACGTAGGGCTGCCCCTGCCGGTCCCACCTCCGGGTCCAGCGCAGCACGCGCAGGCCCAGGATGCCAAGCTCGCCGAGCACGCGCGGCACGCAGTCGGGCACGGCGCCCAGATCCTCGGCGCAGGGCAGCATGGGCACGGCCTCCTTGAGGGCGCCCAGGAGCCGCCGGCCCGTCTCGGCCCAGAGCTCCTCCGACGAGCGCGATTTCCGGTCGATGAGCGCTTCCAGGGCGGCTCGCTCGCCGTCGGAGAGGCTGGTCCACGAGGAAGCCTCGCGATAGCGCCAGGCCTTGGTGAAGGCCTCGGGCTCGAACTCGAAGAGGGCCCGATCGCGCCAGGAGGAGACGAGGAAATCCCTCGCCGCGGGCGAGAGCGTCGGAATGGCTTCGAGGTCCCTCTCGCCGCGGATCGAGGACTTGAAGAGGAACAGCGGCTCGCCCCCGATGCGGTCGAGGGCGGCGTGGGCGGCCGCGTGCGCCGCCGCCTCCCCGGCCGCCGCGACGAGCCGCTCCTCGCGGATGTGCGGCCGGCTCAGCCAGCGCAGTCGCTCGGCCGAAAAGCCCAGCGCCTCCAGCTCCCCGCGGGAGATCGGGCGGTCGGGGACGAAGCGCCCGAGATAGCCCGAGCTCTCCCGATCCGACAGGGACCAGATCCGGAAAAAGCCGAGGACGTGATCGATGCGATAGCAGGAATAGTAGGCGTCGGCCTCGCGCAGGCGCTCGAGCCAGAAGTCGTAGCCGGTCTCGGCCAAGGCCTTCCAGTCGTAGATCGGAAAGCCCCAGTTCTGGCCGAGGTACGAGTACATGTCCGGCGGAGCCCCGGCGACGAGCTCCAGCCGGAAGGCCGAGCGCCGCGCCCAGACGTCGGCCGAGTCCTTGTTCATGAGGATGGGAATGTCTCCCATGAGCGCTATGCCGCTCTGCGCCAGGTCCTCGGCGGCCTCGCGGAACTGGGAGGCCGCGCGCATCTGCACCCAGGCCCAGAAGCGCAGCGAGGAGGACCACGCGGGATCCGACCAGAGGCGCTGAAGGTCCTCGGCACTCGGGTCGCGGAGATAGGACCACTCCCACCAGGGCTTTCCCTCGTTGCGGCGCTTGGATTCGACGAAGGCCGCGTAGGAGACGATCCAGGGCTTCGCGGCCATCCAGGCCCCGAGCTCGGGGTCGGCGGGCGGCTCCTTCGATTTCGCGCCTTGAGAGGCGGCTTTCACCGATGCGCTTCGCGCCGCGGCCTCCGACGCCGCGGAGCTTCGCGCAGAGCCCTCCGACGCCGCGCTCCCGGCCTCCTCCCGCGCCTTCCATATCCGTTCGAGCAGCTCGAGCTTGGCCGCGAGCAGCTCCTCGTGGGGCACGCGCTCGGCGCCGCGGAAGCGCTCCACCATCGCGGCGGCCTCGCGGCGAAACGCTTCGACGCTCGCCGGCGGCAGGCCGGCGCCGCGCAGTTCCGGGATCTCGGCTATGCGCAGGTAGAGGGGGTGGAGGGCGAAGGCCGAGAGGGCGCTGTAGGGCGAAGTCTGGGTGCCCGAATCGTTCACGGGCAGGAGCTGGACGAGGTCGAGCTTCCACGAGCGCGCGAGAGAGCCGGCACTTTTCAAGTCGGGAAACTCTCCGCAGCCGGGCGAGTCGGCGGTGCGCAGGGCGGAAAGGGGAAAGGCGAGGCCGCTCAGTCGACGGCCCGAATGGGCGAAGCGCATGCTGTCCTCCGCAATTGCCGCGGTATGGAGGCGGCACGAATAAAACGCCGTGGCGTTCTCGAGCGAGCCCCTCATGAGGAAGTATAGCCGCTGGAGCGCGGCCGCGGAAGCGATATCGCAGCTATTCGAGCATGCCGCAAAAAGCCTGAGAGGTGAGGCGGCGCTCTACGGGTATCTCTTCGACTCCAGGCCCCCCCGCCGATCCGAACCCGGGAGCCGAATCCGGTTGACAGCCCGGTTCCGGGGAAATAGCCTATATATACTCCTTCGAATACCAGCGCGATGAAGAAAGGCGGTCGGTATGTTTTCGCAGGTCATCACGCGGGAGAGCGATCCCCGCTTCGTCATACAGGTCCACGGCGGAGCCTGGGCCATCCCCGAGAGCCTCAAGGAGGCGCATCGAGCCGGGGTCGAGCGGGCCTACGGCGCGGCCGCCGAGTCCCTGGCTGCGGGGCAGCCGCCCCTTCGGGCGGTCATCGCGGCGCTCAAGGTCATGGAAGACGACCCCACCTTCGACGCCGGGACCGGCAGCTTCCTCAACGAGGACGGCGTGGCCGAGCTCGACGCCGCGGTGATGGAGGGCAGGGATTTGAAAGCGGGGGCGGTCGCCTCGGTCGGACGCTTCAAGAATCCCTGCGAGATCGCCCTCGCGGTGATGGAAAACACGGAGCACGTGCTCCTCATCGCGGAGGGAGCCGAGCGCTTCGCCCTCGCCCAGGGCTTCGAGCCGGTCGATCCGCGGAGTCTCGTGCATCCCCGGGAGTACGAGGGCTACCTGGCCTGGGTGGCGGCCGGCAAGCCCGACGCTCGAGCTTTCTTCGACGAAGAAGGCCGGGCCGGCGAAACAGGCCGGAAGACCGAGCAGGACAAGCGCGGCACGGTGGGCATCGTCCTCGGGGTGAAAAACGAGGCGAATACGGCCTACGAGCTCTACTCCGGCATCAGCACTGGCGGCACGCGAGGGAAAAGGGCGGGCCGCGTGGGCGACGCGCCCCTCGTGGGCTGCGGCCTCTACGCGGACGACGAGGGCGCGGCCGTCTGCTGCACGGGCTGGGGCGAGGCCTTCATCCGCGCCGCCGCGGCGAAGGCCGTGTCCGACTTGGTCGGCTCCGGACTGGGCCCGCAGGAGGCCGTGGAGCGGACCTTGGCGGCCATACATCGCCGCACGCGCGGACGAGGCGGCATCATCGCCATCGGCCCCGACGGCCGCACGGGCGCGGCCTTCAGCACGCCGGACATGGGCTACGCGGGCCCCTCCTGCAGGCAGCTGGAGCTGCCCGGGCGATGAGGCCGGCGGCACGGAGCGCCTGAGCCCTCGCGCCCAGGCGGCAGTCAAGATAGCGGCGGCCCGCGGCGGCAGTATAGCGCCGGCCCGCGCCGGCTCGGCGACAGTGTAGCGGCGGCCCGGCGGCAGTGTAGCGCCGGCCCGGCGGCGGTGCGCACGACAGCCCCGCGTCGACGGATCGAAGGGAGGAGCAGTGGCTCGAGTATCGTTCACCATAGACGGCCGGAGCGTGGAAGCCGAGGAGGGAGAGAACCTTCTCAAGGCCGCGCGGGAGAACGGCGTCGACATTCCCGGTCTCTGCTGGATGGAAAAGCTCACGCCCTCCAGCTCCTGCCGCATGTGCATCGTCAAGATCGAGGGGCAGCGCGGCCTCGCGGCCGCCTGCGCCACGGCCGCGCAGGAAGGCATGGCCGTGACCGCCTTCGACGAAGAGCTCGAGGACTATCGCAGGACCACGCTCGAGCTCATCCTCTCCGAGCACAACTACGACTGCGGCGTCTGCTCCAAGAACGGCGAGTGCGAGCTGCAGGCCCTGGCCTTCCGCTACGACCTCGGCGTCGACCAGCCCAAGCGCATCACCGTGCCGGCCATCTGGAAGAAGACTCCCATGCCGGTCGACCGCTCGAGTCCCGTCCTCACCTACGACGCCACCCGCTGCATCCGCTGCGGCCGCTGCATAGCCTCCTGCGACGAGATCCAGGGCAAGCAGGTGATCGATTTCATACATCGCGGGGCCCGCTCCTTCGTCAGCCCCTCGATGAGCATGTGGAGCAACTCGAGCTGCGACGGCTGCGGCGAGTGCGTCCAGGCCTGCCCCACCGCCGGGCTCACGGAGAAGCCGCTGGTGGAGCGCTTCCGCTCCTTCGAGGTCGAGCGCCGCGTGCGCACGACCTGCGTCTACTGCGGCGTCGGCTGCCAGCTCGATCTCTGGATCAAGGGCGGCCGCATCGTCAGGGTCCGCGGGGCCGATGTCGAGCCCAACCGCGGCCGGCTCTGCGTGAAGGGCCGCTTCGGCTACCAGTTCGTGGACCATGCCGAGCGCCTCACCGTGCCGCTGGTCCGCAAGGACGGCGAGCTCGTCGAGGCGGAGTGGGACGAGGCCCTCGACCTCGTGGCCCGGAAGTTGGGCGACATCAAAGCGAAGTCCGGCTCTTCCGCCCTGGCAGGCCTCGCCTCGGCCAAGTGCACGAACGAGGAGAACTACCTCTTCCAGAAGTTCGTGCGGGCGGTCCTGGGCACGAACAGCGTGGACCACTGCGCCCGGCTCTGCCACGCGCCCACCGTGGCCGGCCTCGGCAAGGCCTTCGGCTCCGGCGCCATGACCAACTCCATCCCCGAGCTCGCCGACGCCGACTGCATCCTCGTCACCGGCTGCAACGTCACCGAGACGCACCCCGTGACCTCGACCTACATCAAGAACGCGGTGCGCAAGGGCGCCACGCTCATCGTCATAGACCCCAGGCGGATCGACCTCGTGCCCAAGGCCGGCCTCTGGTTGCGCCAGAAGCCGGGCAGCGACGTCGCCTGGATCAACGGCATGATCAATGTGATGATCGAGGAAAACCTCGTCGACCGCGAGTTCATCGCCGGGCGCACCGAAAATTTCGAGGCCTTGAAGGACCTCGTAGCCTCGTACACGCCCCGGCGGGTGGAGCAGATCAGCGGCATCCCCGAGGAAAAGCTGCGCGAGGCGGCGCGCCTCTACGCGAAAAGCGAGCGCTCCGCGATCGTCTACGCGATGGGCATCACCCAGCACGTCACGGGCACCGACAACGTCCTCTCCCTGGCCAATCTCGCCATGGCCGCCGGCCAGATCGGTCGCCCCTCCACCGGCGTCAACCCGCTGCGCGGGCAGAACAACGTCCAGGGCGCCTGCGACATGGGAGCCCTCCCCGACGTCTATCCCGGCTACCAGCGGGTCGACCGGAGCGAGGCCGCCGAGAAGTTCCGGGCCGCCTGGGGCGTGGAGAGCCTGTCGCCGGAGCCCGGCCTCACCGTCAACGAGATCATGCAGGGCGCGTTGAGCGGCACCGTCAAGGGACTCTACGTCATGGGAGAGAATCCCATGCTGAGCGATCCGAACCTCCAGCACGTGGAGGAAGCCTTGAAGGCCGTAGACTTCCTCGTGGTGCAGGACCTCTTCCTGAGCGAGACCGCTCGCCTCGCCGATGTGGTCCTGCCCGCGGTCAGCTTCGCCGAGAAGGAGGGCAGCTTCACCAACAGCGACCGCTCGGTGCTGCGCGTGCGCGCCGCCGTCCCCGCTCCGGGCAAGGCCAGGACCGACTGGGAGATCGTCGCCGAGCTCTCGACGCGGATGGGCTATCCCATGAAGTACGAGAGCGCATCGGAGATCATGGACGAGGCCGCCGCCCTCACCCCGATCTACGGCGGCATCTCGCACGCGAGACTCGACCGCGAGACCCTGCACTGGCCCTGCCCCGCTCCCGACCACCCCGGCACCCTGTTCCTGCACGGCACGAAGTTCTCGCGCGGCAAGGGCGCCTTCCATCCGGTGGACTGGATTCCGCCGGCCGAGCTCCCCGACGAGGAGTACCCCTTCGTGCTCTCGACCGGGCGGATGCTCTTCCACTACCACACCGCCACCATGACCCGGCGCTCCGAGCCCCTGAACCGCTTCGCGCCCGGGGCCTACGCCGAGATCGATCCCGAGGACCTCGCCGAGCTCGGCGGCGCGGACGGCTCCACGCTCAAGGTCACGAGCCGCCGCGGCTCCATCGAGATCCCCGCGCGCGCGAGCCCTCGGGTGGCCCGGGGCACGATCTTCATCCCCTTCCACTACGCCGAGGCGCCCGCCAACATGCTCACGAACGACGCCCTCGACCCCGTCTCGAAGATCCCCGAGTTCAAGGTCGCCGCCTGCGCGATCGAGGTGCTGAAGTGAGGCCCGAGGACCCGGCCGATTTCGAGGCCCTGACCGAGACGGTGAGCATCGTCCGGATACGGGACGGAGAGGGGGAGAGAAAAGAAACCACGCTTCCCGATTCCGTGATCCGCGAGGGTCGGATGCAGGTCTATGCCGAGAACCTGCTGCTCGCCGACGCGCCGGCTCTCCTCGACGGGGAAGCGGCCTTCGCCTGCGCCTGCCTCTTCCTGGGTTCGGCCGTGGCCGCGGCGGATATCGGGGCCGTCGTCCCGCATATCCGGGCGAGCCGGACGGATCCCGCCTGCGTTCGCGTCGACGTGCGCCTGCCGCCCGGCACGGCGCTCGCCCAGCCCTGGGAGAACCTCGACGCCATCGGCGAGGCGAGCCTGAGAAGGGCCGGCCTCGCGCCGCTCGCCCCGCCCTCGGCCGGAGGCGCCGCCCTGCCGATCGAGGCCGTATTCAAGGCCGTGGCCGCGCTTTCGGACGAGCCCAGCCTCTACCGCAGGACCGGAGGCGTCCATTCCGCAGGCCTCGCCCGGCCGGACGGCTCGCTGGTCCTGCGCTTCGAGGACATCAGCCGCCGAAGCGCCGTGGACAAGACTATCGGCGCCGCCCTGATACGGGGCCTGATCTCCGGCGCGGGGGAGAGCGCCGGCTTCCTGGTCTCTTCCGGAAGGATCTGCACAGAGTTCGTCGTCCGGGCGGCCAAGGCTCGATTTTCCCTCATCGCCTCGGTCTCCGCCCCCACCGACCGCGCCGTGGCCATGGCCGAATCCTGGGGCGTGACGCTCTGCGGTTTCGTCCGCGGGAAGAGGATGAACATCTACACTCACGAAGGGAGGGTGCTGCGATGAAAGACGACGAGAAGGGACAGGCGAAGGGCGCCGAGACCGTGCTCATTCCGGCGACGCGAAAGGATCTCGGAGCCTGCGTCGACATTCTCATGGACTCGATCCTAGGCGAAGAATACTTCACGCGCGAGATCGCCGAGCCGATACTCGCCGAGGGGATCGGAAAGAAGGAAGTCGTCGTGGCGAAAGCGCCCTCCGGCGAGGTCCTGGGCTTCTACCGGCTGGCGCCCGACGGAGTCTTCCTCGTCTTCGCCTACCTCCACCTGCTCGCCGTGAAGACCGGTCATCGCGGGAGTGGAATCGGCTCCCGGCTCCTGCGGGACGCCGAGCGGAGGATCCTCGAGATGCCGGAGTACCCCGAGTTGAAAAAGTCCTTCCTCCTCGTGGGCAAGACGAACCGGCGCGCCAAGCGCTTCTACGAGCGCGAGGGCTACACGAAGGTGAGCACCCTGGACAACCTCTTCTCCGAGGGCGACACCGAATACCTCATGGCCAAGGAGCTCGGGAAAAACCGCGCCCCCAGGAAGCGGGCCTCGGGGCGGAGCGACTCGGCGTGAACCATCGGGATTTCGCCGTCCTCGTCGCGGCGCAGCTCGTCGCCGGCCTCGGGGCTCTCGCGGCGCTCCTCTTCGTGAGCGCGCCCTACGGCAAGCACTCGCGCCCGGGCTGGGGACCGAAGATGGACTCCAAGGCCGCCTGGATCGTCATGGAAAGCCCGGCCGTCGTCACGATCGCGGCCATGTTCATCGCCTCGGGCGACCGTTCGACGGGAGCCTTCTTCGCGCTCGGCCTCTGGGAGTTGCACTATCTCTATCGCAGCTTCGTCTACGGTTCGCTGCAGCGCGGCGCGAAGCCGACCTTCCCCTTGGTCCTGGCCGCGGGGGCGATCGTCTTCAACGTCAACAACGGCCTCATCAACGGCTACGACCTTTTCTCGCGGGGCAAGGCAGACCTCATCCGCCTCGCCGATCCCGCCACGGCCCTCGGCCTCGCCGTCTTCCTGGGAGGCTTCGCCCTCCACCTCGCCTCCGACGCGACGATCCGCGCCCTGCGCAAGGACGGCGAAACCGGCTACAAGATTCCCTACGGCGGCTTGTTCCGCCTCGTCAGCAATCCCAACTACCTGGGAGAGATACTCCAGTGGAGCGGCTTCGCCCTCATGACGCGGAGCGCCGCGGCCTGGGCCTTCGCCTTCTTCACCTTCTGCAACATCTTCCCGCGGGCGCTGGCCAATCACCGCTGGTACAGGGAGCACTTCCCCGACTACCCCGCCGAGCGGAAGGCCATCCTGCCCTTTCTCTTGTAGGCAAGCGGGCTCCGGCAAGAACGCGGGGCCTTTGGCCTTGAGTCGCCCGATTCAGCGGCCCGCAGGAAAGGCCGGGCCGGCTTTCATCGGCGCATGGTCCTCCAGGCGCGGAGCATCACCGCCGGATTGCGCGTGCCCTGGTACATCGGGATCGGTTCGCGCCGCACTCCGGCGAGGCGATAGGCCGCCGTCATCGCGGTGCGCACCGAATACTCCACGGTGAAGACCGTGTCGTCGGGCACTTCCGCGTATTGCCCCACGAAGGCCAGGTTGCCCACGCCCTCGGGAACGACCTGCGGCCGATCGCCCGGGACGCGCGGCATGAACTGGCTCGTGATGTAGGGCATCATGCAGGGAATGCAGACGGAGGACTTCAGCGCCTCGTCGCGGCCTTCCTCGATGCCCAGATGGCCCAAGGCTTCGGCGAGGAGCTCCTCGCCCGAGCAGTCGCCCATCTTCTTGTCCACGAAATTGCCCGGCCGGTCCGGCGACAGTCCGTAGCCCCACCAGACATAGCAGCCGTCGGCCTGCCCGATGCTGCGCGGATTGTGATAGAAATTCAGGGTCATGAGCCAGTTGGAGTCCTTGAAGGTCAGGAGGCCCGCGCGGCCGAGCTCGTTCCGCGTGAACTGCTCCACGTAGTCCTTCAGCTCCGGCGAGCGCGTGGTCACCGTGAAGGATTCCCACTTGGATTCGTCGATGTTCGCGGTGAAGGCCGCGGGGTTGCCGAAGCTCGGATGCTTCGGGGCGATCCTCTCCCAGAGCTCCCAGGAGCCGCCCCTCGCGCCCCGATTCAGCTCGGGCGGGGCCTTCATCGTGCCCAGTCTGGAGGCGGCGGTCATGGAGCCGTTGGTGACGATGACGATGTCGTCCGCACCCAGCTCGACGAGGCGATCCCCGCCCTCGGCGCGGCAGCGGATGCGCGAGACGCGCGACTCTCGGTCGCCCTCTTCCAGGTCCAGGTCCATCACCTTCGTGCCGTACTCGAACTTGACCCCGCGCTCCCCGAGCCAGGCGACCAGGGGTTTGACCATCGAATCGTTTTGGTTGTAGCGAGTCAGCTTGATCCCGCTCATGTCCGACATCATCGGAAAGAGGTGGACGAAGCGCCGCAGGTAGCGCCGCATCTCGACGGCGCTGTGCCAGGGCTCGAAGGCGAAGATCGTGCACCACATGAACCAGTAGTTGGTCTCGAAGAAGTGCGGATTGAAAACGTCGCGGATGCGCTTCGCGCCGAGGGACTTCTCGGAAGCGCGCATGAGCCTCATCAGGTCGCGCCGGTCCTCCTTGTTGAAGCCCATCCGCGCCGAATCGACGATCGTGCCGTCCCGCCGTATGAGGCGGGACTTCGAATTCCAGCTCGCCTCCTCGTAGAACTCCATGATCTCGGCCGTGACGCTCTTCGCCGGATCGTCGGCCGAGGGAATGGAATCGAAGAGGTCGTAGGTGCAGCCGAAGTGCCCCTCGAACATGCGCCCGCCGCGCATGGTGTAGCCGGTCTCCGAGGATCCGGCGGCGTCCAGGCTGCCGCCCATCAGGCGGCTTTCCTCGAATATTCGAATGTTCTCGCCCTTGACCTGGCTGTCCCGCACCAGGAAGGCCGCGGCGGACAGGCCCGCGATGCCGCCTCCGACGATGTAGGCTCGAGTGTTTTGTACAGTGCGTGACATGGTTTCTCCTTCGAAGACACCATACTCGGGCCGAGGAGAGGAGACCATAGACAGATCGCGCCGACTGTCCAATTTTACGGCGCTGCGCCAGGGCATCGCGATGGCTACGGTATCGCGCGCTGGATGTAGCTCGTGAAATCCTTGACCACCGGCTCGTAGGCCTTGTCCAGGATGGACGAGGAGATGAGGAAATCGGCGGTCGCGCGATTGCAGGCCATGGGGATGTTGTAGAGGACGGCGATCCGGAGCAGGGCCTTGACGTCGACGTCGTGAGGGTGCGGCGACATGGGATCCCAGAAGAAGATGACGCAATCTATCCTGCCCTCGGCTATGGCGGCCCCCAGCTGCTGATCGCCGCCGAGAGGGCCTGACTTGAAAAGCTCGATCCCGAAATCCCGCGGGAGCTCGTCCTTCGCCTTGGCCCGTATGGCCTCGTCGACCAGGCGTCCCGTCGTGCCCGTGCAGATCAGCCTGTGGCGAAGGAGGGTATGGTAGTTGTATTCCGTCCACTCCACGAGATCCTGCTTCATGTTGTCGTGGGCGACGAGGGCGATAGTCTTGGACTCGTGCACAGAGGGCTCCTTGTCGCGGGCTCCGGGCGAGTCGCTTTCGCGCCGCTCCGGCCGCGCCATCCCACTATACCGGTACCTGCCCTCGGCATTCCATACGGCCTCGCCGAGCGCCGCCCCGGGTTCGGCCGCGAGCGTTAATGAATTCGTAAAACATTCTCAAAGCCTCCGTCAATTTCCCTGGGCATGTTTCATTCATCCGGAAACGGAGGAGGTCGACATGAATCGCAGGAGAATTCGGATTTTGAACTGGACGCTGGCCGGGCTGGGCATAGCCATCCTGGCTATTGGAGTGACGCTCGCCATCACCATCTCGTCGACGGGCGCATGGCCGGGGCCCTGGCTCGGCCGCGGAGGCCAAGGCTTCCCCCCCTGGGGAGGAGCCGAGCTCGGGCAGGGTCCCGGCTTCGAACATGGCTTCCGAGGCATGTGGATGGGAATGCACATGGCGGGAGGTCTCGTTTTCCTCGCCGTGATAGCCCTGCTGGCCCTCGCGTTTTCCCGGCGGCGGTTCCACCGCCCGGTGGAGCTGGGAGGGCATCGTCGCGAGGAAGACGCCGCGGGGCTCCTCCGCGTGGAGTTCGCGGAGGGGAAAATCTCCGAGGACGAGTACCGCGCTCGCCTCGCCGCGCTCGAAGAGACGAGGAGGGTATAAAATGAGTATGCTTTTCATCGGCTTCGTCGCGCTCAGGATCCTGGGCGCCGCCTTTTTCGTCGTGCTCGCGCTGAGAATAGCGGCCGGCTTTCGCCGCCGGATGGACCCGGGCCTGGCCGCTCTCGAGCGCCGCTTCGTGACCGGGGACCTCGAGGAAAAGGACTACCGCCGCATGCGCGAGGTCCTGGAATCGTGATGCCCGCTCTGCGGCGGAACCCCGGAAGGCCGGCAGGCTTCGGGGGAACGCCGCAGGCGCGCACAAGGAGTGTAGAAAGATGAAACGGTTTCTCGCAATCGCCGTCGTGCTGGGCGCCTCCACCCTGGCCTTCGCCCAGAGCGTCCCCCGCGGGGCGGATTTCGGCTGGGGACCCATGCGCTGGGCCGGCGGGCTCTTCGGCGCCCCCTACGCCAAGGCCGAAGCCGCGGCCATCAAGTCCGAGCTCGGCTCGAAGCCCCTGGGCGAGCTCAGCCTCGACCAGCTCACCCCGTACTGGAACCGCATGGAAGTGGCTGTCGAAAAGGATCGCTACCTCGCGTCGACCACCTTCATGTCGCTGGGCATGCCCGGAGCGGGACAGTTCCGCAACGGCGACGCGCTCGCCGGAGCGGGCTTTCTCGGCCTGCACCTGGGCGTCATAGCCGGAACCCTCACCGGCTTCTACTTCCTCCTTCCCGCCGATCTGCGTTTCGACAGGATGGACTATCTGCACAATTCCATGGCCTCCATCGGCGACACCTGGAGATCGCACAGCATCGCGGATTTCCTCCCCTCCGTGGGCATCATGGTGGCCGGCGCCCTCGTCGACGCTGGCGTGCGCGTCTGGTCGGCCCGCTCGGCCTACGAGGGCGCCAAGTCCGCCATCGACACCGGGAAGGTACACTTCGAGCCCATAGCTACGCCCGCTTTCCTGGGCATGGGCCTGCGGTTCTAGGAATGAAGTCGCCGCGGCCGGGAGTCCCTGGGGCGCTCGGCCGCGACGCCCCGAGGGGCCGAGCATGACGATCAAGCGCCGCATCCGCATCGCGCTCACCCTCATGATAGTCGTGCCGGCGGCGCTCATGGCCCTCGTCTTCGGCATCGCGATCCGGGGCTTCGAGCGCAGGGGCGACGCGGGCCCCGGCGCGCTCGGACCCGGCGCGCTCGGACCCGGCGGTTTCGCGCCGGCCTTCGCCGAGGGCGAGAGCGCGTTTCTCGCCGAGTTCAACCGCCTGGTCATGGACGATCCTGAGGCCCTCGCCGACCCCGCCAGACTCGCCGAGCTGAACGGCCTCCTCGGGAAGGGCAGCCCGGCGAGCTGGACGCTGCTCCGCGGCGGGCGGAGCGTGTACAGCTCCCCGAGCTACGCCGAGGCGGCCGCGGCGGCCCGCGAATTCGCGCGCTTCCGCGGCTTTCGGGAAATCCGCGACCTGCCGGCGTTTCGCTGGTCGTTCCGCTTCCCCGACGGCTCGCCGGGGCTTCTCGTCTTCTCGATGCCGATCTGGCGCGGCCCCATGGACGGGGCGGCGCACCTGGCCTTCCTCGCCGTCATCGCCCTGCTCGTGCTCTGCAACGGTTTTTTGAGCTGGTGGGTGGCCAAAGGCATCGTCGGCCCCCTCGCCCGCCTCAAGCAGAGCGCCCTGCGCGTCGGCGAGGGCGACCTCGACTTCAGGCTCGAGCGCACGGGCGACGACGAGCTCGGCGAGGTGGCCGCCGCCTTCGAGACGATGCGGTCCAAGCTCTCCGACTCGCTCAAGCGGCAGCTGGCCGAGGAGACGGCGCGCAAGGAGCTCGTGGCCCACGTGTCGCACGACCTGCGCACCCCCGTGGCGATCATCCGAGGCCACGCCGAGGGCCTGCGCGACGGCGTGGCCTCGACCCCCGCCATGCGCGAGCGCTACGTCGGCGCCATCCTCGACCGCTCGCGAGAGCTCGAGGCCCTCATCGAGCTTCTGTTCTCCTACGCGCGCCTCGACCTCGAGGCGGCGCCCGCCGGAATCGT
>JAJXZP010000251.1 GCA_021779995.1 bacterium
AGTCGGGAGAGGGGGAAGGGCCCCGTGGAGTAGGCCACCGAGGCGAGGATCGCCGCGGCCCCGGCGGCGAGGAGCCAGGGCCAGGAGCCCGGCTCGAGTTCGGCCGTGCGGATCACGAGCCAGACTCCCGCCGCGGCGGCGATCGCCATGGTCAGGAGGAGGCCCCGCTTCACCTCCCGCGGCGAGAGGATGCCCGACTGGGTCACCCGCGTCGGCCCGTGGGCCCGCTTGGCGTCGGCGCCGCTCTCGAAGTCGAAGACATCGTTGGCCAGATTGCTCGCTATCTGGAGCGCGAGGGCCACCACGAAGGAGGCGAGGGCGGGCAGGAGGGCGAATCGCCCCTCGGCGAAGGCGAGGACCGAGCCGACGATGACACCGGAAGTCGAGGCGGGAAGGGTTCGGGGGCGGGCGGCCATCATCCAGGCGGCGGCCTTGCCCGATCTGCTCACGTTGCGCATCATTCGATTATAGCAGAGGCGCGGCCAAGACGAGAGTCCTTAGCCCGGACTAGGTTTCGCCATGAGGCGACTCGTCCTGGGCGGGGGATCGACTAAAGCCGCCGCCGCGGCCATGATGGGTTCCGGGGAAATCAGGGGTTATGATTCTCGGAGAGTTTGGCGATCTTCATAGTTGATGAGACGAATGAAACTCGTTATCGCATTCACGGCCGCGGCCCTCATGCTCGGCCCCGTCGTTTCGGCCTCGTCCGCCAGCCAGACGCCCCCCGCCGCCCCGACGAGCCCGGCGGTGCCGGCCGGCGTCATCCAGGCCGGGCCGGAGCAAGCCGCCCCGATCGCGCCGAAGGTCTCGATAGCCATCTCGCAGCCCGGCTTCTCGCCGACACCCGCGTCGGAGTCGCCGACGATGGATTTTCAGCTCTCCGCCGCGCCGGGCGAGCTCGTCGCCGGCTGGCAGCTGGACATCTACCGGATCGGCAACGAACGGGAGTCCTCGATCTCGGGCAGGGGGGCTCCACCCGCGATTCTCTCGTGGGACGGCAAGGAAAACGACGGAACCCCCTCCCCCCAGGGGCGCTACGTGGCGGTCTTGAGCGCCGATTTCGGGTCGAGCGGCCGGAACATCCATGCTCAATCGAGCCCCTTCGTCCTCGACCGCTCGGTGCCCACCGGGAAGATCCTCTTCTCCACCGAGCGCTTCTCCCCCATGGAGGGAGTGAAGGGGCCGCCCCTCATCGTGACGATCGAGGGCACGTCGACGGTCGCGAAGCTGGATTCCTGGGACGTGACCGTCTACGATCCCGGAGCCGTGCCCTTCGCGCAGTTCAGCGGCCGCTGGCCGAACAACACCATCGCCTGGGACGGCCGCGGCAGCTCGGGCGATCTCGTCGAGTCGGCCCAGGACTACTACTTCGTGGCCAAGATCCGCGACGCCTTCGGGAACGTCGGCGAGGCGAGGGGCAGGCTTACGACCGGCATCGTCCTCCTCAAAGGGAACTCGCGCTACCGCATCGGAATCTCAAGCATCATCTTCAAGCCCGATACGGCCAATTACACAGAGGTGTCCACGGCCCAGCGGATACGCAATCTCGAGACCCTGCGGCTCCTGGCGAAGAAGCTGCGGGAATTCCCCGGCTTCACCATCAGCATCGAAGGCCATGCGGTCCTGACGAATTGGAACAACAAGGCGGCGGCCGAGCGGGAGCAGAAATACAGCCTCGTGCCCCTATCCAAGGCGCGGGCCGAGGCGATCAAATGGGCGCTCGTGAAGGAATACGGCTTCGACGCCAAACTGCTGAAGACCGCCGGGCTCGGGGCCAAGGACCCCGTCGTGCCCAATTCCGACCTCAAGAACCGCTGGAAGAACCGGCGCGTGGAGATCTACCTCGAGAAGGATCCGATCGAATCCGGCGGGTCCTAGGGCTCGATTGACCATCCGGCCTTCCCGAGGCCATACTTTCGTACCACGCAATTCCACGAGGTCATTCCATGCTCGAGAAGATCAGCGAGAAATTCACCGATATAGTCCGGACGCTCGGCGGCAAGGCTACCATCTCCGAGAAGAACGTCGAGGACGCGGTCGAGCAGATCAAGCTCGCCCTCCTCGACGCGGACGTCAACCTGCGCGTCGTGCGACGCTTCGTCAACGCCACCCTCGAAGAGGCCAAGGGCGAAAAGGTCCTGCGCTCGGTCGACCCCGGCCAGCAGTTCGTGAAGATCGTCCACGACCGCATGGTCTCCTTCCTGGGCGACACGCGGCAGGACCTCCAGCTCCGCGGGCCCGACACGCAGAGCGTCATCCTCCTCCTGGGCCTCCAGGGCTCGGGCAAGACCACCACGGCGGCCAAGCTCGCCTTCATGCTCAAGAACAAGGGGAGGAAGGTCCTGCTCGTGGCCTGCGACCTCGTGCGGCCGGCGGCCGTCGAGCAGCTGACCGTCCTCGGCGCCCAGGTCGGGGTGGACATCTATCGCGAGGATTCTTCCGATCCCGTCCGGGTGGCGCGCGCCGGCCTGGAGAAGGCCAAGCGCGAGCTGTACGACACGGTGATCATCGATACGGCCGGCCGGCTCCAGGTCGACGAGGCGCTCATGGAGGAGCTTCTCAAGGTGAGGGACGCGGTCAAGCCCCTGGAGTCCCTCCTCGTCGCCGACTCCATGACCGGCCAGGCCGCCGCCGACATAGCCAAGGCCTTCGACGAGAAGATCGGCCTCACGGGCGTCATCCTCTCCAAGTTCGACTCGGACGCCCGCGGCGGCGCGGCCCTCTCGCTCAAGACCGTCACCGGCAAGCCCATCAAGTTCATCGGCACGAGCGAGAAGCCCGAGGGCCTGGAGCCCTTCTACCCCGACCGCATCGCGGGCCGCATCCTCGGCATGGGCGACATCGTGGGCCTGGTCGAGAAGGCCCAGGCCGTCTACGATCAGAAGGAGGCCGAGGCCCTCCAGGACAAGCTGGAGAGCGAGACCTTCACCCTGCAGGACTATCTGGAGCAGCTCGGCAGCGTCAAGAAGATGGGCTCGATCAAGTCGATGCTGGAGATGCTCCCGGGCCTCGCGGGACAGATCGACGAGGCCTCCATCGACCGGGAGGGCATGAAGTACGAGGAGGCCATCCTGCGCTCCATGACCGTGAAGGAGCGGAAGAACCACCTCATCATCGGCCCCTCGCGCCGCACCCGCATCGCCAAGGGCTCGGGCACCTCGGTCGCCGAGGTCAACCGCCTCCTGAAGAAGTTCGAGAAATCCCGGCTCATGATGAAGAAGATGCTCAAGAACAAGAAATACCAGCAGCAGCTCATGGGGAGCGGAGGGCGCTGAGGGCTCCGCCTTCGGGCCGATCCCGAAAGGCGGCGCCCTACCCCATTGCCATGCTTCCGCGAGTCGGCTATACTGCGCGGCACACAGTAGATCGGAGTCGTACCATGTCGAGAGTATGCGAAATTTGCGGCAAAGGAAACTTGTTCGGGAATACCGTCTCCCATGCGAAGAACCGCACCCGGCGGACCTGGCGCCCCAACCTCCTCGAGGTCAAGACCATGGTCGACGGCAGGCTCAAGACGGTCAAGCTCTGCGCCCGCTGCCTGAAGTCGGACAAGCTCGTCAAGCACGTCTAAAGCCGTGCCGCCAGAAGCGGCGCC
>JAJXZP010000205.1 GCA_021779995.1 bacterium
CGATCTGCGGATCGATCTTGGAGCTCTCGTCGTAGTAGACCATGTAATTGAGGTGGGAGAGATAGTTCTGGAGGTAGGCTTCCTCGGCAGGCGTAAGCTGATTGGGCAGGGGGCCCGGCTGGTCCGGCGAAGCGGGTGCGGCCGCGGCGGCGGTCCCTGCCGGAGCCGGGGCCTGCGGCGCGCCGGAAGACGACGGCGCCCGTGCCGGCTGCGAGAGATCGGCGCCGCCCTGCACGATGGCCTGGGCGCGCGCCTGGGCGGCGTCGGGAGCCTGGGATGACGGGGCCGGAGCGGCCGGCTGGGGCTGAAGCGCCTGAGCCTGCGGGGGCGGCGCGGAAGCGCAGGAAACGACAAAACCAAGCGCTGCGAGCAACGCCGCGACCCTAAGTACTTTTAGCATCATTCGCTCCTTGCGATACGCGAGATCAATTGTAACGCGGGCCTTCCGAAAAACCAAAGCCTCCGCCCTTTCCCGAACCGCACGACGTCGGTTACGCAGAGTCTAGCGATCGGAGGGCCGGGGATCAACGGTGGCGCCGAGCCGGGCTTCGCTTCATTGCGCGGGACTGGCCCCCGCGGAGCGCACGAGGACGTGGGCGAGGCGGATCGCCGCGGGGCTCGAGCCGTTCCTGACGTCGAGGGTCACCCTGGCCTCGGCCGCCCCGGCGAGGCGGAGGGCGGGGGCGCCGTCCTCGGAGGCGAATAGGAGGGCTCCGTCCTCCTCGGAAAGGGAGAAGCGCACGAGACCGGGAGCAAAGCGCAGGTTGCCGAAACGCCGGCCCTTCCCGTCCGTCAGCTCGCCCGACCCCGCCACCGTGGCGAGGCGCTCTCCCCCGGCTCCGACTATGTCCACCAGCGCGGCGGACGAAGCGCCGCCGTAGGCCGCCTCGACGAGGCGGCCGCGATCGAGGCGGAGCTCCTGAGCCATTTCGAGCGAGGCTCCGGGACCGAGCGCAAGGCCCTGAACGGTGAAGGAAACCGGGCCGGAGCTCGTGAAGCCCGGGGGAAGCGCTCCGGTCTCGAAGCCCTCGGCCAGGATCAGGTCGCTTTTCCAGCGCCGCCGCTCTTCGAGGCGGTAGAGAGGCGGCGGCGGGCCCTTCGTGACGAGGCCGAAGCCGCCATAGACGCCGGGAAGGGAGCCGGGCCCGCCGAGCGTCGCGCCGCCGCTATGCGGCACCGAGGGCAGCGGCAGGGACGGGGCGGAGATTCTCTCCCCGTCGGCAATCCAGACTATGCCGACGCGCCCCTCGGCCGGCGTGAGAAGCGCCGCGAGGACCACCGGCCCGGGGCGGATGGCCGATTCGGCCACCGAGCGCGGCCCCTGGCCGCCGGACACCACCTCGACATAGGGACGGCCGCCCTGGAGGCCCAGATTCAGGGCGAAGGATCCGTCGTCCGACGCGAAACGGACGAGCCGGCCATCGCCTCCGTCGGGAGAGAGGCGGAAAAGCGCGACGAGGGGCAGCATGCTCCCGCCGCCGTCGACGGGCGGGAGCAGCCCCGGAATGCTCACTCCGGCCGCGGGGCCGAAGCGGTAGCCGAACCCGCCGGAATAGACATCCAGGCGGGGAAGGCCCAGGGCCGCGGGCTGGGCGGTCCGGGGTCTCGTGCCGAGGTCGTCGAAGTTGCCGGAGAGCCGCAGGAGCGAATAGAACCGCAGGGGGTCGGCGAACTCGTCGGTCGTTCCGCCCGAGGGCATCCTGACCATGGCCTTGATGTCCTGATGGGCGGCCGACGAGAAGGAAAAACCCGAAGCGTCGGGCGGGGCGCAGGGATAGACGTCGACCGAGAGCGCATAGGCGCCTTCCGCGAGCGGAGCGACCCAGACGACCCTGTCCGTGCCGGCCGACAGCGGCCCCTGCGAGAAGACGCTTCCGCCACGGCTCCAGGCGACCCAGGGGTCCGAGCCGGCGGCCTTGGCGACCATGGCGGCCAGGAGGAAGGCCGATCCCGGCTCGGCCGAAGGCGGATAGGCGAGCACGGTGCTCAGAGTCGGCATGCTCTCGCCGACGAAGACGACGAAGTTCGACTGCTGCAGGACCTTGCCGTCGGAGGAGGAGACGAGGCAGGCGATCTTGTAGGCGCCGGGACTCGTCTGGGCGGGAAGCGCGAGGGCGGGCAGACTGCCTTCTATCCGAGGGACGAGCTGCGGCGAGGCCGCGCCTCCCTGCGCGGAGACCGGCGACGAGGCGCTCGAGGCGGTATCGAGCTGCAGCGAGGCGATCGCGCCGCCGTCCGGCCGATTCACGCTCAGCTCGAGGGAAGCGGGCTCCGGAGTGTCGGACATTCCGGTCACCGAGACCGCCAGGGAGGAGCCGGGCTCGAGGATGGAGCCGTTCGAGACGGGGCGGCCGGCGGCGCTCAGGTTGATCGTGTACAGCGAACTGCGCTCGGAGGTGGAAAGGATGGTGGGAGACAGCTCGCAGGAAAGGGGAAAGGAAGCCAGCAGGGCGACGAGCCAGAACGCCGAGCCGAGGCCGATGCGGGGGCGCGGCTTCATGCCCGCCCGCGCCTCGGAGCGAAGCCGCCGCCGGCGCCCCTTTCCCCCGGAATGAACTCCATTACCGGGAATATACCGCGGGAGGAGCCGGAAAATCCCAGGCCCTCAGCCCCGCCTCGCTTCGTGGACGACCCGGGCGATGGGAATCCGCCGGCCGGTGCCGAAGGCCCTGGGTGATATTTTTATTACTGGAGCCGCCTGGCGGCGCTTGTATTCCGCGCGGGCGACCATGGTCACTATGCGCCCGACCAGGGCCGGGTCGTAGCCTTCGGCGACGATCTCCTCGAGGCTCCGGTTTCCGATGATGTAGTGCTCCAGCACCTCGTCCAGGAGGGCGTAGGGCGGGAGGGAATCCTGATCGGTCTGGTCGGGGCGGAGCTCGGCGCTCGGAGGCTTCGACAGGATGGCCTCGGGGATGGGCGGCTTGCCGCCGGCCGCCGCCTCGCGCTCGTTGATGCGCCGGCACAGCGCGTAGACCTCGGTCTTGAGGAGGTCCCCGATCGGCGCCAGGGCCCCGCACATGTCGCCGTACAGCGTGCAATAGCCCGTCGCGAGCTCGCTCTTGTTGCCGGTGGTCATGAGCAGGGAGCCGAACTTGTTGGACCAGGCCATGAGCAGATCGCCGCGGATGCGCGCCTGGAGGTTCTCCTCGGCGCTGTCGAAGGGGCGGCCCTCGAACCGGGGCTCGAGAAGGTCGAGGAAGGAGTCGAAGGGCCGCTCGATCGGCAGGGTCTCGAGCCGCAGCCCGAGATTCCCGCACAGCTCGACGGAATCGGTCACGGAGCCCTCGCTCGAGAAGCGGCTGGGCATCGAGATGCAGGTGACGTTCGCCGAGCCCACCGCGCGGGCCGCGAGCAGGGCCACCAGGGCGGAGTCGACGCCCCCGGAAAGCCCCACGCAGGCCGTCTTGAAGCCGCACTTGGCCATGTAATCGCGGATGCCCAGGACGAGGGCGCGCTCGATGTCGTCCCAGCGCTCCGGGACGGGCCCGGGCTCCCCGGCGGGAGCGGAGGCCGGGACCGCCGCTTCCGGGGCGGCAGCCTGCGGAGCCGGCCCGGCGCCCGCGCCCGCAAGCCCCGCGCC
>JAJXZP010000195.1 GCA_021779995.1 bacterium
TTGCGCTCGGCCAGGGTGTCGGACATGGTACTCAAGACCAGGCTCCACTACATGGACCGCGGCTCGATCCGCGCCCTATAGCGGCCGCGGTCGAGCGTTATGCGCGCGCAGCGGGGCCTTCAGGCGAAGTCGCCCCTCGCCTCGCGCGCAGTGTTCACCATGGCCAGGTAGCCCGCGGCGGGGACGTAGTCGGGGATGGAGTTGCCCGAGCCGAGGGCCAGCCCGGCCTGGGCGGCGCAGCGCGCGAGCACGTCGCGCGTGTACTCGCGGATCTCGTCCTCGGAGCGTCGGCAGAGCACGTCCATGTCGATCCCGCCGAAGAGGCCGATGCGTGCGCCGTAGCGCTCGACCCAGACGGGGAAGGGCGCGATCTGATCCTCGTTCGAGTGCTTGGCGTCGATACCCGCGCTTTCGATGAGGTCGTCCATGACGTCGAATATGCAGCCGCAGGAATGCAAGAGAAACGGCTTGCCCGCGGCGTGGACGAGGTCGACGACGCGCCGGTACTGCGGCACGATCAGTCTCCGGATGTCCTCCGGTGCGAGCAGGGTGGAGGACTTGAAGCCGAGGTCGTCGCCGAAGCGGCAGAGGGCGTAGACCTCGGCGTGGCGCTCGAGGAAGCGGCGCCAGATCGAGACCATGAGGTCGCCCACGCGGGCGAACAGGGCGGCGTAGAGTTCGGGATCGTCGGCGCCCAGGAGGCAGAGGTCGGTGTAGCCGACCAGGTCCTGGACGATCTCGAACAGGCCGTTGCCGATGCCGCCCAGGCCCTTCATCCCCGCCGGCATGACCTCGGCCAGGGCCCGGAAGTCCTCGTCGAAGCGGGCCCAGAAGCGCTCCTCGATCGCGCGGAAGTCGAAGGCCTCGAAGCCGGAGCGGTCGCGGATGAGGCCGGGGATGCGCCCGGAGAGGCACTCGCCGCCCTGGATGACCTCGGTCACGCAGGCCTCGTAGGAGACCGTGTCGTAGCCCATGTCGCGCCAGAACGCGCAGAAGCGGCGGAAGTACTCCTTCTTGTCCTCGTAGTTTCCCTTGTACAGATCGATGAAGCGGATGCCTTGGATCTCCTCGATCTTCTCGGGAGCGATGATGTGCTCGTAGACGGGCGGCCGCGCCGGAGCGCGGTTGCGCGCGGCGTCGACGATGTTGCGATAGTCCGGGACGAATTCCTTCGCGCTCACGCCCGCCTCCATTTTCGCCCGGTTTGGCTCCGGACGCCGGCCCCGGAGCTACGCCCTCGCCGCCCCGCCGTAGCGGCCGTAGGCGAGGGCCGTGTCGAAGGCCGCGACGATGTTCTCGGGCGGCACCTTGGCCTGGATGTTGTGGACCGCGGCGAAGACGAAGCCGCCGCCCGGGGCCAGGTCGTCGATGCGGCGCTTGACCTCGTCCGACACCTCCTCGGGAGTCCCGAAAGGCAGGACGCTCTGGGTGTCAACGCCGCCGCCCCAGAAGACGATGTCCCGGCCGAAGTCGCGCTTGAGCGCCCGGGTGTCCATGCCGCGCGCCGACACCTGCACGGGATTCAGGATATCGAAGCCTATCTCGATGAGGTCGGGGATGAGCTCGCGCGTGGCGCCGCAGCTGTGGTAGAAGAGCTTGGCCTCCGTCTTTCGCTTGATGGCCTCGACGAGCCTGCGCTGCTTGGGCTTGACGTAGCGGCGGTAGAAGGCCGGGTCCACGAGCCAGCCGTCCTGGCCGGCGAGGTCGTCCCAGTAGGTGAAAACCTGGATGTGCTCGCCGACCTCGTCGAGATAGCGGTCGCAGGACTCGATGTAGATGTCGGTGATCCTGCCCATCATCCTGTCGGCGAAGGCGGGGTCGGAGGCGAGGGCGATGAAGAAGTTCTCGAGCCCCATGGTGCGGGCCGGCTGCTCGAAGATGCCCCCGCCTATGACGGCGCTGCCGACGAGGGCGAAGTCGGTGGTTTCGCGCAACTTGCGCGCCAGTTTCCCCAGCTCGCGGTTCAGGGCCGGCGAGTCGGGCTCGGGCCAGCGGTAGCCGTCGAGCGCCTCCAGGGTCGGCTCCTTTATGGGAAAGTCGACCCAGTCGAAGTAGTAGCCCGACGACTTGGGCATGTGGAGCTTGGAGCCCCAGCGATCCACGAACGCGTAGTACTCGCCCTCCTCGAAGACCTCCACCCCGGGCGCGGTGGCCGAGGGCAGCTGCACCATCCGGAAGTCCGAGGCGAAGCGCTCGAGGAGCGCCTCGTCCAGATAGGGCAGCTGCTGGACGTAATCGAGCATGGCCGGCCTCTCCTCGCCCATGCCGAGGTGCCGGCGCAGGGCCAGGTAGGAGTCCCGGGCGATCGAGGTCACGATGGTGGCGCCCAGATCGATCGGGACCCTGTCCGGCTCCTCGTGGTTCAGGGCTCGCGCTACGCGCTCGCGAGAGTTCACGGCGTCGGACTCCCGGGCCTCATCGGAGGCGCTTGCCCAGGATGGTCTGGATCGAGACCGAGACGACGATGATGAAACCGTAGATGAGGTTCGTCCAGAATCCGGTCATGCCCGCCGCCACGATGCCGGCGTTGATCGCTCCGATGATGAAGCAGGCCACGAAGGTGCCGAAAACGGTGCCCATGCCGCCGAAGACCGAGGTGCCGCCGAGGAAGACCGAGGCGAGGGTGTTGAGCATGTAGCCGTCGCCCATGGTCGGCCAGAAGAAGAGCAGGTCCTCGCTCACGACGAAGCCCGCGAAGGCCGCGGCGAAGCCGACTATCACGAAGGTGAGGGTCTTGGTCCTGCCGACATTGACGCCCATGAGCTTGGCGCTCTCGACATTGTCGCCGGTCAGGAAGACGTGGGCGCCGAACTTGTGGCGGTTGAGGAAGAACCAGACGACGACCGCGAAGATGATCGTCCAGATGAACTGCATGGGCACGAACCCGCCGATCCTGTGCACGAGGCCCGGGTAGAGTATCGACTTTTGGACCGCTCCCATGCCCAGGCCCTGGCCGTTGGTGATGACCATCACCGCTCCGCGCCAGAAGAATTGCGTGCCGATGGTGGCCACGAGCGAGGGCATGCCGATCTTCACGACGAGGACGCCGTTCAGATAGCCGGCGAGCATGCCGGCGAGGAGGCAGGCGATGAAGCCGAGCATGACGCTTCCCGTCGCGGTGAACACTATGTCGAAGGCCGTCATGCCGAAGGCCATGACGGAGGGGAAGGAAAGGTCGATCTCGCCGGTGATGACCACGAGGGTGAGCGGGATGGCCATGAGGGCGAAGTAGGGCGTGCTCGACATGAAGGCCGCGTAGATGTTGCGCGAAAGGAAGGTCTGCGGCGAGCCGGCCAGGAAGAGGAGCCAGATCACGATGGCGACGAAGACGATGCCGATCTGGAGCGAGTACGTGCGGGCGAAGCGCGCGAGCGGCCCTCGCTGCGCGGTCTGGGAGAGCGGGCGGGCGGCCTGTTCGGTAGAGCTCATCGGACTTCTCCTTTCTCGGCGAGGCTGCCGGTCTGGGCGACCAGATAGAGCCGATCGATCAGCTCCTGCAAGGTCAACTCGTTTTTCATGAACTGGCCCGCGATCGTGCCCCGGTCGAGAACGACAATCCGATCGGCGACGGGATACACATGGAAAATGTTGTGGTCGATGAAGATGGCCGACTTTCCCGTGTTCTTGATCTCGTTGACGAAGTCCAGGCACTTCTTGGTCTCCGTCAGCGAGAGGCCCATGGTAGGCTCGTCCAGGAGCACGAGCTCGGCCTCGAAATAGAGGGCCCGCGTGATGGCCACGCCCTGGCGCTCGCCGCCCGAGAAGGTGCGCACCATCGAGTCGGCGGTGATCGCGGAGGAGGTGAAGCCCATCACCGTCTGCATGAGCTTCCGGGTCTCGCTCTTCATGCCGGCGATATCGAGGACGCCCCACTTGTTCGACATCTCGCGGCCGAGGAAGATGTTGCGCCAGAGCGACTGCTTGTCCGCGAGCGCCCGCTCCTGGTACACGACCTCTATGCCGAGATCGCGCGCCTTCTGCACGGACAGATGATCGATCCGCTCGCCCTTCCAATGCAGCTCGCCGCCCGGATCTGGCTGGTGGTATCCGGTTATGATCTTGGTGAGGGTAGACTTGCCCGCCCCGTTATCGCCGAGCAAACCCACGATCTCATTCGAGTGGACCTCGAAATTGACGTCGTGGAGGGCCCGCACCTCTCCGAATGTCTTGGAGACATTTCTCAACTGAATCACGTCGGCCATGATGAGCTACCCTCGTGTCGGAAGTTTTCGAGGCTCGGCGGGCACCGGGCCCGCCGAGCCGAGGCGCGGCTTTCCACGGAGCGCGCCCCGCGGAAAGCCGCGCTCACGTTAGCGGATGTTCTTCTCCGCGAGCGGAGCGATGAAGTTGACGTTGTTCTTGTCGACGAAGCCGGCACCCGTGTTGATGTCCAGGCCCGAGAAGCCGTAGACCTTGGTCAGGCAGATCTGGAGCACGGACAGGTAGCCCTGGAGCCATTCCTGCTGATCGATGACGAGCTGGGTCCAGCCGTTCTTGACCGCCGTGACGGTCGCGGGAGACATGTCGAAGCCGGCCACGATGATCTGGCCCGGCTGCTTGCCGGCGGCCTTGAGATAGGTCTCGGCGGTGGCGGTGAGGCCGCCGTGGTCGGTGATGACGAGCTTGACGTCGGGGTGGGACGCGACGTAGCCGGCGAAGGTCGGCGCGCCGGCGGCGGGATCGGCGTTGGTCGCCGAGTCGATCTCGATATAGTCGACCGTCAGGCCCAGTTTCTTGAGCGCGTCGATGGCACCCTTGGTCCTGAGGCCGCGGGTGGGCTGGGACAGCAGGCCCCACACCATGGCGCGGTCTCCGGCTTGGAGATTGAACTCCTTGACCGCCTGGGTCGCGAGATCCCAGCCGGCTTTATAGAGATCGGCTCCGACATAGCCGAAGCCCTTGGGCGCGTACCTCGCCTGCATCTTGGGAAGCGGCGTGTTGTCGCTCGTGACGATGATACCCTGCTTCTCGGCCTGCTCGATGAGCGGATCGAAGGCCTCGTCGCCCGGGTGACCCATCACCGCGATGCCGTCGGGGCGGATCGCCATGGCCTCGCGGAACTGCTGCATCATCGTCTGGGGATCCCAGTTGGACCACTCGTAGTCGACCTTGCAACCCAGGTCCTCGGCGGCCTGCTTGGCGCCGTTGTAGACATTGACCGCGAAGACGCCGCCGGCGGGGCCGCCGGGGAAGAAGACGATATGGACCTTGGAGGCCCATTTCGCTGTTTGCGCCTCCGCGCTCTGGACACCGAACAGAGTCAGTGCGGCGGCCAATGCGATCAGTGCATAGAAGGAACGTTTCATACCCTCCACCTCCCGAACAAAATTGGAAAATCTTATGGAAAGGCCCGCGTTTCCGCAGCCTCTTCATATTCACCATTTACGCACAGCCCCATCCGTACCGCAAGGCCTCCATCTACGAGGCACGGGCGCGGCCGCCGTCGACGACGGTGCCGGTCACCGCCTCCACCAGGGCGTAGAAGTTCCCGAGCGGCGTATCGAGCTGGACGTGATGGGTCGGGCCGATGATGAGGCCGCCGCCCGAGCCGATCGTGCCCAGCCTGAGCTCGACCTCGCGCCGGACCTCGTCGGGGCTGCCGAAGGGCAGCGTGTGCTGCTCGTCTATGCTGCCCCAGAAGCAGAGCCTGTCGCCGAACTCGGCCTTGAGCGCCGCCGGATCCATGCTGGCGGGCTGGACGGGGTTGAGCACGTCGAGCCCGATCTCGATCAACTCGGGGATGATGGGCTGGATGGCCCCGTCGGAGTGGTAGGCGATCTTGACGGCCGGATTGATCGCCTTGACTTCCGCGAAGAAGCGCGCCATGCGCGGCTTGAAGAAGCGGCGCCAGATCTCCGGCGACATGAGCATCGAGTGCTGGGCGCCCATGTCGTCGCCGGTCCAGATCATGTCCACGCCCATGGCCGCGAGGCGCTTGGCCGCTTCGAGATGATACAGGAAGGGAATGTCGAGGATGCGGTCGGCCAGCTCCGGGTCGAGGACGAAGTCCATCATGAGAGCTTCCAGGCCGCGCAGGGCCCAGGCGGTCTCGAAGATGGTCGTCACCGTGACGCCGCAGATATAGTACTCCCGCCCATAGTCGGCGATAAGACGGCGGGCGTCCTCGTACAGCTCGGGCCGGGCGGGATCGGGAGGCCGGTAGGAATCGACGGCCGCGTCCTCGGCCAGGGGATGGCCGGCTATCTCCGTGTACCGTCCCTGGCCGAAGGGCGTCCGGTACGGGGCCGAACGCCAGGATACGCCCCACTCGTCGGTGTAGGTATCGTCGCCGGCATAGTAGCAGTTGGCCCAGCCGACGGAAGTCTGCAGCATGTCGACCCCTAGGGCGCGCTCGAGGACATAGGTGTTGCCGCCCCCGTGGGGATTGTGCGCCCTCTCGGCCAGGCCCATATCGGCCGCCAGACGCTCGGCGAACTCGGGAGTGAAGCTTATCTGCAGGGGACAGCGATCGGCGCTCTCGTGAGCCAAGGCCGCGACCACTCGTTCTTTATGCGTCATGCGCTCCCGTCCTCGTGTACGTACACGACCTTCGTACGGTAACACCCCTTTTTCGATCCGTCAACGAGAAAATCGCAGGCCGGTCGGAGGCGCCGTAAGAAACTCTTCATGGACTTGTCATAAACCGCAAGGTTTTTCCATGCTAGCTTATCATCCGGATACACAGAGGAGGTTGTATATGAAGCGTTTGATTCCCGTCGTATTCGCGCTGCTCATTCCGGTCGCGATCTTCGCGCAAGGTCGCAAGACGGACGAGAACAGTCTGCTCCAGGGCTTCGGCCTGAGCGACGCGCAGGTCACGCAGGTGCAGACGATCGAAATGGCGACCCGCGACACGCTGCGCGCCGACATCACCCACATCAGGCTCGTCCGGGCCCAGATAGCCGAGGCGCTCCTGCCCTCGGCCTCGGGTCCCGACGCCAAGGCCATCGACGCCTTGATCGAAATGAAAGGTCAGTTCAGGATAGACATCGACAAGCAAATCATGTCCGCCCGTCTCCAGCTGCTCAAGATCATGGGCGACGGCAATTTCGCGAAATACGAGCGCTTCGTGCGGGATGAGCTGCGACATCGCTTCGAGGAAGGCCGGCGCATGGGCGGTGAGTCCGGGTTCATGCAGGAGAGATTCGGCATGCAGGGAGACGCCAGATGAGGCGCTCGCGCTTGCCGCTCCTCCTCGCGCTGCTGTTCGGCCTCTTCGCCCTCGGCGCAGCCGCCGCGGCGCCCGACGGGGCCGTGCTCCTCGGCCAGCGGGCCGTGGATTTCCGGGCCAACCACGACGTGATCCGCGTCGGCCCCTACGACGGCTTTTTCCGGTCCCTCGTCTTCGAGGTCGAGCGGAACAATATCGAGATCTTCAATGTCGTCGTCACCTACGGCGACGGCCGGCGCGAGCGGCTCGAGACGCGCCTCGTCTTCGACGCTGGCACGCGCTCGCGCGAGATCCGCTTCGAGGGAGGAAGGCGAAAGATCCGGTCGATCGCCTTCGAGTTCAAGACCGTGGGCTCGTGGCTCGAGGGCCGGGCTCGAGTCCGAGTCTTCGGGCTGCGCTAGCGGCGGCGAGGATACGCCCGGCGAGGATACGCCCGGCGAGGCTGCGCCTATGGCGCTGCTGCGCCCCGTCCGAGCGAACTTCCGGGCCGGCCGCGATGCGGCCGGCCCGACGGGGCGGAGCCGAGGCCCGCATGAGGACCCAGGAACCCGGACGGGTCGGAGTCCGCCCTCCCGGACGGCCTCAGCCCGCCCTTTCGGCCGGCCTGCCCGCTCTCCCGGCCGGCCTCAGTCCGCCCTCCCGGCCGGCCTCCGATTCATTTGTTGACAATCCCGATCGTACTCAAGTAGCCTCTGTATCAGAGGTACCTGTCGATGCAGCCGCCCTGGACTCAAAAGGTGGATTTCTCCGCAAAGCCGATCTTCGTCTGCTGGGAAACCACGAAAGCCTGCCTCCTGTCCTGTCGACATTGCCGGGCCACGGCGATACGGTCGAAACTCCCCGGCGAACTCGACTTCGAATCTGGTTTGAGACTCATCGACCGGATCCTGGAGTTCGGGGAGCCCTATCCCGCCCTCCTCCTTACCGGAGGCGACCCGCTCACGCGAGCGGATCTCGCCGACCTTTTGCGCTATGCCAAGGATAGGGGCGTCTACACGGCCGTGGCGGCGAGCGTCACCCCGCTGCTCGACCGCCGGCGGATGGAGCAATTCAAGGAGCTCGGCGTGCAGGTCGTGTCGGTCAGCCTGGACGGGGAGCGAGCCGAGGTCCACGAGGGCATCCGCAACACTCCGGGAACCTTCGACGCCACCTTGGAGGCCATCCGGACCGCGGCCGAGCTGGGCCTGAGACTCCAGGTGAACACGACCATCATGCGGAGCAACCTGCGCGGCCTGGCGGATATCTTCCACCTGGTGCGGGAGCGGGGCGCCGTCGCCTGGGAGGCGTTCTTCCTGATCCGCACGGGGCGGGGCTCGGCGCTCGAGAGCCTCGAGCCCTGGGAGTGCGAGGAAGTCACGCACTTTCTCTACGAGGCGACCCGCTACGGCATTCCGGTGCGCACCTCCGAGGGTCCCCACTTCAGGCGAGTCTTCATCCAACGCCGGGACGGCTCCCCGCCGCCGGACGGCGAACTGTACCGCCATCTCACGAATCGCCTGCGCGAGCTCGAGGGCGAGGGTCGGAACGAGCCCTATCTGCGGCTGAACGCGACGGGGGACGGCCGGGGGATCGTCTTCGTCGCCCACGACGGCGAGATCTATCCGAGCGGCTTCCTGCCCATCTCCCTGGGCAATGTCACAAGGGACAATCTCCGCACTGTCTATTCGACCCATCCTCTGCTTCTCGACCTGCGGAACCCGGAGAAGCTCAAGGGGCGCTGCGGCGTTTGCGAGCACAAGGTCATCTGCGGCGGCTCGCGGTCCCGGGCCTACGCGGAGTCGCGGGACCTCTTCGAGGAAGATCCGGCCTGCGCGTATGTCCCCTCGGGATCGAAAGCGCCCGCGGCCCGCGAGGCCGCCTACCCTGTCTGAACTAAGGAAAAGCATGATCCCGCCGGTGACATTCGCGGATAGCGCCTCCTCGGACGAGGTGGACGAGTCTCGCACCGCGCCGCTCCGTATCCCGGAGGACGGCACGCGCATCTTCTGCCTGGGAATCTCGCATCGCGAGGCCCCGGTCGAGATCCGCGAGAAAATGGCGCTCTCCCCGGAGAAGATCGGAGCCCTCCTCGACCGATCCCGTGCCGGAGAAGGGCCGGGCGGCCCCGGGGCGCTCTCCGAGATCGCCGTGCTCTCGACCTGCAACAGGTTCGAGGTCTATGCCGTCTCGCGCCGGGGCGACTTCCGGGACCTCGTGGACTTCGTGAGCGAGTCGACCGGGGTTCCCGAGCCGGAGTTCGGACCCTTCGCGCTGCGCCGGGAGGACCGCGACGCGGTAGAGCATCTCTTTCGCGTCAGCGCGGGCCTCGATTCGATGGTCCTCGGAGAGACCCAGGTGCTCGGCCAGGTGACCGACGCCTACGAGCTCTCGCGCCGCTGCGGCGGCAGCGGCCCGGTGATCTCCGCGCTGTTCCGGGCGGCCATCCACGCGGGCAAGCGCGCGCAGACCGAGACCGCCATCGGCCGCAACGCCGGCAACGTGAGCTCGGTCGCGGCCCGGCTGGCGGCCGAAGAGTTAGGCGACATTTCCGAGTCACGGATCGTCGTCATCGGCGCGGGCGAGGCGGCCGAGCTGGCCGTCGAGGCCCTGCGGCACCGGAACGCGAAGCGCATCACCGTCGTCAACCGCACGCGCGAGCGGGCCGGCGAGCTCGCCGGGCGCTGGCAGGCCGAATCGCTCGGCTTCGAAAGCATATCCGAGGCCCTCGCCCAGGCGGACATAGTGATCAGCTCCACCGGCGCGCCCCACATCGTGCTGACGCGGGAGCTCGTGGCGCGGGCCATGGAGGCCCGCCCCGGAGCGCCCATGATCCTCATCGACATCGCCGTCCCCCGCGACATCGATCCCGCCGTGAACGAAGTGCCCGGCGCCCGCTGCTACGACATCGACGACCTCGAGACGAAGCTGAGCGACTCCCTGGCCGAGCGGCGCAAGGCCGTCCCCGAGGCCGAGGCCCTGATCGCGGACGAGACCGCGAGCTTCATGGAATACCTGCTCTCGCTCGACATCGTGCCGGTGGTCCGGGCCCTGCGGGCCAAGGCCGAGAGGATCCGCCTCGCCGAGACGAAGAAGGCCCTCAGGCAGCTGGGGGACTTGAGCGACGAGGAGCGGGCCAGGGTCGAGTTCCTCGCGAGGTCGGTCCTCGACCGCTTCCTCCACGTTCCGACCCGCCGCCTCAAGGAGGCCGCGGGCAAGGGCCGGGGCGCCGAGTACGCGGCGGTCGTCCGCCACCTGTTCGACCTCTCCGGAGACGTCGGCGATGAGCCGTGACGGAGGCGTCGTCAGGATCGGGACGAGGGCCTCCGCCCTGGCGCGCTGGCAGGCCGACTGGATCCGCGCGAGACTCCGGGAGCTGCGGCCCGGCGTCGAGTGCGAGATCGCGCCCATCTCCACCTCGGGCGACCGGATCCTCGACCGCAGCCTCCCCGAGATCGGAGGCAAGGGGGTCTTCACCCAGGAGCTCGAGGCGGCCCTCGTCTCGGGCGAGATCGACCTCGCCGTGCACTCGCTCAAGGACCTGCCGGTCGAGAGCCCGCCGGAGCTGACCCTCGGCGCCGTCGCCGAGCGGGAGGACCCCCGCGACGTCCTGGTATCGGCGCGTTATGCGACACTACGCGAGCTCCCGCGCGGGGCCCGGGTGGGGACCTCCAGCCCGCGGCGGGCCTCCCAGCTGCTGGCGCTCCGGCCCGACCTCGCGATCGCGTCCCTGCGCGGGAACGTGGACACGCGGATCCGGAGGGCCCTGGAGGGCGAGTACGACGCCATCGTCCTGGCCGCGGCCGGCCTCCTGCGCCTCGGGCGCGCCGCGGCGGTCTCGTCCTACTTCGGCTTCGACGAGATGCTCCCGGCCCCGGGCCAGGGGGCCCTCGCGGTCCAGTGCCGAGCCGGCGACGCGGCCGTGCTCGACCTGCTCGGGCCCGTCGAGCACCGGCCGACCCGCCAGGCGGTCGCGGCCGAGCGCGCCTTCCTGCGCGCCCTCGGGGGCGGCTGCTCGGCGCCGATCGCGGCCTCAGGCGGCTTCGACGGCCGGACGGTCGCGCTCGAGGGGCTCGTGGCCTCCCGGGACGGCTCGACGCTCGTCCGCGTGCGCGGGACCGGCGATGAGCCCGAGGAGCTCGGCGAGCGCCTGGCGCTCGAGGCCCTCGGGAAGGGCGGCCGGGAACTCCTCGCATGAAACCCCTGCCGCTGCGCGGCCGGCGCGTGCTCGTGACGCGCCGGCGCGAGCAGTCGGAGACCCTGTGCGCGGCCATCCAGGCCGCCGGGGGCGAGGCCGTCGTCATCCCGGCCATCGAGATCGCCCCCGCCCCGGACCCCGGCGATCTGGACCGCGCGATAGGCGCTCTCGGAGACTACGATTGGATCGTCTTCACGAGCGCGAACGCGGTCCGGGCCTTCCGCTCCCGGGCCGAGGCTCTCGAGGCCTCGGGCGCCGTGGGAAGTTACCATCGCGCGGCGCCGGCTCGAAGGCGCGACGAGGCTGAGGACTCCGTGCGGCGGGCCGGAGAAGGGACCGCGGCGGACGAAACCGGGGCGGGCAGGACGGCGGCAGCAGGCCGGCCGCGTGTCGCGGCGATAGGCCCCGCCACCGCGCGGGCCGTGCGGGAGTTTTCATCCGGATTCGGCGAGGCCGGCCCGGAGTCGGCGGAGGCTCTCGCGATCCCGGAGGACTTCGTCTCGGAGGCTCTCGCCGAGCGCCTCGGAGAGGTCGCGGGCCTGCGCATCCTCATCCCCGGCTCGGATATCGCGCGGAAGGGACTCGGCGAGGCCCTGCGCGCGCGGGGAGCCAAGGTGGACGAGGTCGCCGCCTACGCCACCTCTTCCGCCGCGGCCTCCGCCGAGGCGCTGCGGGAGCTCGAGCGCGGCTTCGATGCGGTGCTCTTCGCGAGTCCCTCGGCCGCGCGCGGCTTCGCGGCCATGATCGGCGGCCCCGGTCGGCTCGGCGGAGCCCTCGTCGCCTGCATCGGCCCCGCGACGGCCGAGGAGGCTCGGCGCCTCGGCTACGGAGTGGGTCTCGTCGCCGAGGTCCACTCGGCCGAGGGCCTCGTCGACGCGCTCGCGCGCCATTACGAAACCGCGGACTCGCCCGAGGGCCGCAGCGAGAGAAAGGAGCCTTGAAATGAGCGACAACGGAAATGGACGAGGCACGGCCGCCGGGCCGCGGGGTCTTGCCGACGCCAGGCGGCCGCGGCGGCTGAGAGTCAGCCCCGGACTGCGGCGCCTGGTCCGGGAGACCAGAGTCTCCGTCGACGACTTCGTCTACCCTCTTTTCGTGACCCACGGCACGAACGTGCGGAACGAGATCGCCTCGATGCCGGGCGTCTTCCAGTGGTCGATCGACAAGCTCGCGGCCGAGGCCGAGTCGATCGCGGAGCTGGGCATCCCGGCCGTCCTCCTCTTCGGGCTTCCCGCCGAGAAGGATCCGGTAGGCACGGAGAACTTCGCCGAGGACGGCATCGTCCAACGCGCCGTACGCGAGCTCAAGCGCGCCGTGCCCGAGCTCGTGGTCGTCACCGACGTATGCCTCTGCGAGTACACCGATTCGGGGCACTGCGGACTCCTCAATCACGGCGAGGCCCGGGGGCTGCCCGAGGGCTACGTCCTCAACGACGAGACCCTCCCGGTCCTCGCGCGGGTCGCGCTCTCGCACGCCGAGGCCGGCGCGGACATGGTCGCGCCCTCGGGCATGATGGACGGCATGGTCGCCGCCATCCGCGCGGGCCTCGACGCCGAGGGCTGGAGCCACCTGCCCATCCTCTCCTACGCCGTGAAATACGCCTCGGCCTTCTACGGCCCCTTCCGCGACGCCGCGGACGGAGCCCCAGCCTTCGGCGACCGGACGAGCCACCAGATGGATCCGGCCAACGCCCGCGAGGCCCTCCGCGAGGCCGCCCTCGACGTCGAGGAGGGCGCCGACATGCTCATGGTCAAGCCGGCCCTCGCCTACCTCGACGTGATCAGGCAGACCCGCGAGAATTTCCCCGAGATGCCGCTGGCGGCCTACAACGTCTCGGGCGAGTACGCCATGGTCAAGGCCGCGGCGCGCAACGGCTGGATCGACGAGCGCCGCGTGGCCCTCGAGATCCTCACGGGGATCAAGCGCGCGGGCGCCGATATCATCATCAGCTATCACGCGAAGGACGCCGCCCTATGGATCCGCTGAAAAGCCCAGGCAGGCAGGCGGTCGAAGGCGATTCCGGGGCCTCGGCGGGGCGAGCGACGAGGGACGACGCGCGGGACGGCGCAACGAGGGACGGCGCGTCCCCGTCCGGCCCCGCCTCCACAGGCACTCCGTCCGGAGCAGCCGGGGCGCCCGCCGGCGCGGCAACGACCGCCCCGCGTTCCGGCGCGGGGCCCGACCAGAGCCTTCACCGTGCCTTCCACGATCGGCGCATGGCGGAGGCCGACTTCGACCTCTCGCCCTTCACGATCGCCTGGGAGATCACGCGCGCCTGCGCCTACGCCTGCGTGCACTGCCGCGCCGACGCCCAGCATGGCCGCGACCCGGCCGAGCTCTCGACCGTCGAGGCCAAGGCCCTCGTGGACCGGATCGCGGTCTTCGGCAGCCCCATCCTCGTGTTCACCGGCGGCGACCCCATGATGCGCCCCGACCTCTTCGAGATCATACGTTATGCGACGGACAAAGGCCTCCGCTGCTCCCTGACGCCCACGGCGACCGAGCTCGCGACGAAGGAGCGGCTCGCCCTCGCCAGGGAGGCGGGCGTCAGGCGCATCGCCCTCAGCCTCGACTCCCCGAGCCCG
>JAJXZP010000212.1 GCA_021779995.1 bacterium
CCGCGACGCCCGCAGCCACGGCGCCAGCAGCCGAGCCCCCTGTCGCCTCCCCCTCGCCGCCCGCCATCGGCCTTTCGATCCGCGACCTCCGCTTCCGCTACGCGCCCGATCTGCCCCTCGTGTTCGACGGCTTCTCGCTCGAGCTGGCCCCGGGGGCGCGCGTCGGCCTCGCGGGCCCCTCGGGCGCGGGCAAGAGCACCCTGGTCAATCTGCTTCTGCGATTCTGGGACTACGAGGGCGGCGGCATCGAGCTCGGCGGGCGCGACCTGCGCTCCTTCGACCCCGACCAGGCGCGCGCGCACTTCAGCGTGATCCCCCAGTCGCCCTTCCTCTACCACGCCTCGATCCGCGAGAACCTCCTCCTCGCGGCCCGGCCGCAGGGAGGGCCGTCCGACGAGGCCGTCGAGGCGCGGCTCCGCGAAGCCCTGGAGGCGGCGCAGCTGTCGCGCTTCGTGGCGGGCCTGAGCGAGGGCCTGGACACCGTCGTCGGCGAGACGGGCAGGGCCGTGTCGGGGGGCGAGGCGCAGCGCATCGCCGCGGCGCGCGCCTTTCTGAAGGACGCGCCGATCATGCTCCTCGACGAACCCACCGAAGGCCTCGACGACCGCAACGCCGACGCCCTCCTCGCCGCGATAGCCGAGCGCGCCGCGGGCAGAACCCTCCTCATCATCAGCCACCGGGAGCGCGACCTCGCCCTGGCCGAACGGGTGTGCCGATTGACCTTAGTCTCAAAATGAGTAGACTGAAAAAAATGATCATCGCCGTAGCGGGCGCATACAAGGGAGGTCTATCGTGAAAGAGGTACTGGTGGCTTTGGCGAAATACAAGCAGGGTGTGGATGAGAGCCTTCTGGGCATTCTGGAGAAGACCGGCGAGGACAAACTCACCGCGCCCATGGGCACGTTCTTCCCCACCGTCTACGATCAGCTCAAGCACCTCTTCGGCGCCGACGTCAATTACTTCAAGCGCATCGGACCGGCCTTGCCGAAGAACGCGACGCTCGCGAAGAGCCGCTTCCTCGCCTACGACGCCGCGGCGCTGAAGACCCTGGGCGTGTCGCAGCGCGCCCAGCTCTTCGCCGACATGCGCGAGATCGACCGCGACGCCTACGCCTTCGTGTCCGGACTGGGAGTCGAAGACTTCTCCACGCCGGTGACCTACAAGAACTACCAGGGCCAGACCGAGACCCATGAACTGTGGAAGCTCCTGCTCCACTGGTTCAACCACGGCGTGCACCACCGCGGCACCATCTCCGGCCAGCTCGATATGCTCGGCGTGGAGAACGACTACTCGGGCCTGCTCCAGAAAATCTGACTTCGCGCGCGAGCGGCTTTGATCCCCCGCTGTCGCGGGCTCGACTTAGGAGGCGCGGCGGGTGCCCGTCGCCGCCGGGCCGCGCCTCGCGAAGCTCCACGGAAGATACAGCAGGAACAGGAGCGCCGTGCAGATGCCGATGAAGGCGAAATAGTATCCCCAGCCGCCGCCGAGCGAATCGAAGGGCGTCGATATGTCGGGCGGCTGCCTCAGGAGAAACATGTAGTTGAACTCGTACGGCGGTCCCGCGAAGGCCAAATCGAAGAAGCGCATCGCGATCGTTATCGGGAACAGGATGCCCACGGCCTTCGCCAGGGAGGCGAAGCGGATGCGATAGCCCCGCACAGCCGCGAAATAGACGATGGTGAGGACGATGTACGCGTGCGTGCCGAAGTATTGATAGAACCGGAAGCGATCGGGCCCCGCGCCGTCGTCGTTCGCGAAGATCAGCGAGGCCAGGGCGGCGACGACGCCCAGGGTCATCCAATGGAAGGTCCCGAAGGGCTCCAGATACAAAGGCGACGAGGCCTGCACGGGTTCGTACGAGAAGAAACCCATTGTCACTTCCTCCCGGCGGACGCGAATGTCCCGCGGTGGAGGGAGCCGCGGACGATCGCCCTCTCCCGCGGCTCCCGGCGCTTCGCTCACGAGACGCGGCGGGCGGCCTTCGCTGGCTCCCGCCGCGCTTCGTTTGTCAGGTCTGCATGCTCAGGAACATCGCCAGCGTCATCTGCTCGATCTGATCCTGGAGCTCCTCGATCTTGTCGATGTGGCGGTCCTCGTCGTTGAGGATCGCCTTGAGGAAATCCTGGGTCGCGTAGTCGGCCACCTGGGCCGCGAGCGCGATCGCCGTGTTGTAGTTGGCGATGGCCTCCGCCTCCGCGGCGTGGTCGTTCTCCAGCTGGGCCGGCACCTTCGCGCCGATGTGCATGGGGTTGAGCTTGGACACGATCGGCGTCCCTTCCAGGAAGAGGATCCTGCCGATGAGCTTCTCGGCGTGCTTCATCTCGTCGATCGCCCGCTTCTCGAAATGGTCGTGCAGCTTGCCGTAGCCCCAGTTCTCGCACATGCCGGAATGCACCATGTACTGATCGACCGCGGTCAGCTCGTCGGCCAGCAGGTTGTTCAAGGTCTCGATCAGCTTCGGATTGCCTTTCATCGCGCCCTCCCTATCCACGAGATTTCGTGCCGGGAACAAGTATAGGGCCGGGGAAGGCAAATTGAAAGAAGACAGCCGCACGAACGAGGCGCCGCGCCGCGGCCGGGCCGGGCCGGAAGGCGGCGAATCGATCCGCGATGACGTCGGCACGCTGCGTACAGACGTCTCCCCGAATCCTCAGTATACTATCGTGAGGAAAGCGCGTAATGGACTATTGGGAGTATTACCAGGTCCCGGGAGTCGAGAAGACCGCCCTACGGCATGAGCGGCGCCTGCGGAGACCTGTTTCTCGAAGTTATACTCCAATTGCGCGAGACGCTGACCGAACGGGAGCAGAATCTCTTCCGGCGACTCGCCGTCATCGGGAACGAGAGGGTCGGGGGAGGCGGGAGATCGAGAAAGACGGCGGCGAAATCATTCTCGACCTGCGGAAAAAGGTGGAGAAACTGAGATTCCATCTGCGGGGAGAGCTGCCCGAATCTGCTCAAGGGAGTGAAACGTGCCTATAAAAAGTCCCAACGGCTCCGGAACGCCGTCCCCGCTCAAGCGGGGGCAGCCGAACATTTCCATGATCGGGGTGGTGGTGGCCCTCCTCCTCATTTTGGCCCTGAATTTCTTCATGCTTCCCAAGTCCTCCATCACGATGGTCGACTTCAGCGCTTTCAAGAAGCTGATCGAGGACGGCTCGATAAAGCGCGTGGAAATGACCCTGACCGCCTATTACGGATTCAGCCTCACGAAGGAAGAGAATGCCCTGCGGCAAAAAGCGCCGCAGGCCGCGGGCGGCGCGGGGAACGCGGGGAACGCGGGGAACGCGGCTCCCGAAAAAGAGTACCAGACCGCTCCCGTTCAGGACCCCGGCTTCGTCGCCCTGATGGATTCCAAGGGAGTCGAATACTTCGCCGTCCTGCCGGAGAACCATCCCTTGGTCGGTTTCCTGCTGAGCTGGATCCTTCCGATGGGCGCCATGTTCCTGGTTTGGCGACTCTTCTCCCGGCGCATGGGCGGCATGGGCCGCGGCGTGATGAGCCTCGGAAAGAAT
>JAJXZP010000299.1 GCA_021779995.1 bacterium
AGGGTGCCCAGGGACCTGCCCTCGAACTCGGGCAGCTGAAAGCCGGTGCAGCTCACCTCGCCGTAGGCGTTGATCTTGCCGTAGGCCACCTCCCAGGCGGCCTCGGCGGGGCCCGGCTTCGGCGGATCCTCGGCTCCCGGGGAGGGCGGCGGGCTCGCGGCGGCCGGCGGAACCCGCGCTTCCGAGGGCGGCCGATCGCCGATCACGGGCAGGCGGCCGAGGTCGGCCTGCGGGTCCAGTCTGAGCCTGAGTTCGAGGTTTTTGGTCATGCGGCCACCCGAGCGCCGTTCGTCGAAGAGCTTGGGGGCCGCGTCGGGACCGGTCGTCACGCCGCGCAGGGACTCGAGCACCATGACTCGGCTGACCTTCGCCACGTCGTCGGGATGGACAATCTGGCTGAAGTGCCTGCCGATGAGGCGGCTCGGCTCGTAGCCGAGCGAGCGGACGGCGTCGTTGAGGTAGATGAAGCGGCCCTCGCCGTCGAGGATGTAGACGATGTCGGGAATGGCCTGCAGGAGGTTGAGGTACTGGTGCTCGGTCATCTGCAGGTGCGCGTTCTGGCGCTTCACGCTCTCGCGTATGTCGACGACTTTGCGGATGAGGATCGGGAGGAGCCGCAGATGCCCGCCGTCCACCCTGCGCTCCACGAAGACCGAGGCTTCGTCGCGGGTCGTGCGCTCGATGCGCTCGGGCTCGTCGCCGGGATCGACCACCAGCACGGCCGGCAGCGGCCAGAACGTGAGCCAGTCCGCCAGGGCGCCGTTGTAGAAGTGGAAGTCGGTGACGATGGCGTCGGCCTCGTCGCGCGAATAGATCGCCTCGACCTCCGCGATGTCGAGGGGAAAGGCGAGCGTGCAATCGGGATGCGCGGCGGAAACGAGAGCCGCGAAGGCGCTGCGCTCCTTCTCATCGCCGAGGGCGAAGATGACCCGCAGAGCTTTCATGCCCCGTCCCCGGGAGTCCGGCGTTTCCGTGTTTGTCATCATTTCCTTCGGGGCCAGTCTATTGAGACCCCGGTCGAGCCGTCAAGCCGGCGGCGGGCTCGGCTCGATTGCAGAGCTTTCGACCTTCTTCTATACTGGAATACGGTCGGCGGAGAGCCCGCCGTGTCAGGAGTGCAACATGTCAGACGATCTGGACTTCACCGTGCCTGCTCTCGGCCCCTGCGGCATCCCCTCGCCCATCGTGCTTTCGAGCGGCCTCGGAGACTCGCTCGCGGACTACGTCAAGGACGAGGACTACGTCCGCTACGATGTCGCCGCGACGGCCGGAGCGCAGCCGGAGCTCGACAGCCGCCGGCTTCTGCAGAAGGCGGGCCCCCGGCAGAGCATCTACTTCAACCCCAGCCACGTCCACGCGGGCATCGTCACCTGCGGAGGGCTCTGTCCGGGCATCAACGATGTCATCAGGGCGATCGTGCGCAACCTGTGGTTCCGCTACGGCGTGCGCCGCATAACGGGCATCCAGTACGGCTACCAGGGTTTCCTGCCCGAGTACAACGTCGGCGTCCGGCCCCTCGATCCCGAGGCGGTCGACGAGATCCACAAGGTGGGCGGCTCGTTCCTGGGCTCCTCGCGCGGCGGAGGCGACAGGGTGGTCGACATCGTCGACGAGATCGAACGGCTCAACCTCAACATTCTCTTCACGATCGGCGGCGACGGCACGCAGAAGGGAGCGCTCGACATCGCCGACGAGATACTGCGCAGGGACCTCAAGATAGCCGTCGTCGGCATTCCGAAGACCATCGACAACGATCTCCTGTACATCGACAAGACCTTCGGATTCGAGACGGCCGTGGCCCGAGCCGCCGACGCCGTGACCGCGGCCCACGTCGAGGCCCACTCCGCGATGAACGGCGTCGGGCTCGTCAAGCTCATGGGGCGCGAATCGGGCTTCATCGCCGTGCACACCGTGCTCGCCGTGCACGAGGCCAACTTCGTGCTCATCCCCGAGGTCCCCTTCGAGCTGGACGGTCCCAACGGCTTTCTGCGCCACCTCGAAGACCGCCTGGCCCGCCGCTCCCACGCCGTCGTGGTCGTCGCCGAGGGGGCGGGCCAGGAGTTTCTCGCGATCGACGGCACGCACGACGCGTCGGGAAACGTCAAGCTCGCCGACATCGGCCTGTTCCTGCGCGAAAGGATCTCCGCGCACTTCAAGAAGAAGGGCATCGACCATACGATAAAGTACATCGATCCGAGCTACATGGTGCGCTCGGCCCCCGCCATCCCCACCGACTCGGTCTACTGCGAGCGGCTCGGCAACAACGTGGTCCACGCGGCCATGGCGGGCAAGACCAAGATCCTCATCGGCATGGTCAACAACGAGTTCGTCCACATTCCGATCAAGGCGGCGGTCGCCAGGCGCAACCATGTCAGTCCCGAGGGCTCGCTCTGGCGCGACGCGGTGGACGCCACCCAGCAGCCGCTGTCGATGCTCAACCCGAGATAATCATGGCCCGCAAGCACGTGCTCATCATCGACGAATCGGACCTCTTCCGCGAGTACCTGCGCGAGAAGCTCGTCTCGAGCGGAGTCGAGGTCGAGACGGCCATCAACGGCCTGGACGGCGTGGTGAAGCTCCGCAACGCCATGCCCGACCTCGTCGTGCTCGATTACCACCTCACCCGCAAGACCTGCAAGGAGGTGCTCGAGGAGAAGAACCGCAATCCCAACACCGCGTCGATCCCCGTCATCCTCACCGCGCAGCAGATCGACAAGAACCGCCTCCTGGAGCTCGTGCCGTACAACATCAAGCGGGTCTTCATGAAGCCGATCAAGATCGACGGCCTGTACGCCACCCTGACCGAGCTGCTCGGCGTCCGCTTCGAGATGGACGCGACCCCCTGCGTCATCGAGGCGCACGTCAACGACAACATAGTGTTCATCGAGATAGCCAAGGGGCTCAACCGCGAAAAGATCGACCTCCTGCGCTTCAAGATAGCGGAACTCCTCGAGCTCTACGCCATCAAGAACCCCCGCATCCTCGTCATGCTCGCCGGCATGGACCTCAGTTTCGTCGACGGCCCCAACATGGAGCTCCTCATCAGGACCCTGCTCGAGCATTCGGGGGCCAAGGCCAGGCACATCAAGCTGCTCACGAACTCCGCCTTCGCGCGGGAGTACGCGCGCGGACGCTCCGAGTTCGCCGACATCGAGGTGCTCTCCAACCTCCAGTACGCGATCGACGGTCTCTTGACCGACTACGATCCGGAGGTCGAGATGGGCGAGCGCAAGAACGAGCTCATGGCCGAGCGCATCCTCTCGGCGCAGACGCACGAGTCCGGCCGGGAGGCCATCGAAATGCGTTTCGAGACCGAGGGCAGGAAGCAATACAGCCTGGAGGCGATGCGCGAGGCCGGCAAGGGCCTGTCGATCGCCGTCGTGGACGACGACTTCGTCATCCAGGAACTCGTGAAGACGACCTTCGCGGCCATCAGCGCCCAGGTGAGCGCCTACCAGGACGGCAAGCAGTTCGTCGACGCCGTCTCGTCGAAGAACTTCGACCTCGTGTT
>JAJXZP010000011.1 GCA_021779995.1 bacterium
CAGCCGCCGAGCTCGGCCGCGATCTCGTAGTCGAAGAGGGAGTAGGCGCTGGCGGCCGCCTCGGGATTGCCGCAGCGGCGCTTGATCTCGGCGCTCGCCGGGCTCCGCTCCCAGAGGCCGATGAGCCAGAGCGCGTTGAAGCCGCGCGAGGCGAGGGTGTCGAGCTCCTCCTCGGGGATGGCGTCGAGGGTGCGGATCTCGCGAGCGTGCCAGGTGGAGAGCTGGTGGAGCCACACGAGGGCGCTCTTGGCCATCATGACGACGTTGGGCATCCAGTCGCGGTCCTCGGTGAAGCGCTCGTACTCGCGCTCCATGCCCGAATAGACATAGGCCCGGGTGGGGCCGGGGCCGGGAAAGTGCGGCTTTTCCTCCTCGTGTATCAGGTCGAGGGCGCCCAGGAGGCGGAGGAGAATGTCGCCCAGGAGGAGACCCCAGCGGCTGCGGATATAGTCGAGCTGGCCGGGCAGGGAGTAGGGGGCGGCGGCCGCCGGACTTCGCAGCATCGTGAACAGGTCCTGCCCGTCGGGGCCGAAGGTCGGCATGGCCGCGAAGCCGCGCTCCATGGCCTTGATCGCGGCGGCGTAGTCGGCCGCGAGCCCGGAGCCGCTCCCGGCGAGGAGGGCCTCGTCGAAGAGGAAGCGGAAGGACTCGAAGGCGGGGTTCTCGTTGGCCAGGCGCAGGAGGGCGAGCTCCTCGACGGCCAGCTCCCGGTTGGCGACCCTGCGTCCGGCCGCGGCCGTTCCCGCGGCCGCCGCTCCGGCCATGGTCGAGGCCGAGCCCGGAGCCGCATCGGCGGCGAGCCAGGCGGCGGCGGTCATCTTCTTCGCGTAGACCTCCTGCGGCGGATAAGTCTCGACGAAGGCCAGGAGGAGCCGGTCGAGCCGCTCGCGGCCCAGCTCGGCCTCCATCGCGGAAAGGAGTTTGGGAAGGGCCTCGGGCTCGGCCCGCTCGCGGAAAAGCCTGGCCACGTCGTGGAGGATCTCGTCGATCAGGGCCATGGCGTTGAGCCGGCCCGCGCGCACCGCCCGCTCGGGCAGGATGGCGGCGTCGACCTTTTCGTTGATCTGCCGGGCCAGGAGCCTCGCCGCGCGGAAGTCGGGGAGGATGAGGTTGCCCGTGGAACGGAAGAGGGAGCCGTCCATTCCCAGCCTCTCCCGGGCCTCGCGGGAGACGTGGAATTCCATGACCCGGTCGCCCGGCCGCGGAGTCAGGGGCCCCGGGCCTTCGAGGGCCTCGAGCCGGATGACGAGTGCGGTGCGACCTGCGATCATGGGACCTCCCCCTGGGCGCGATTGGCCGCGCCTTCGCCTCGATAGTAGCTTGGACCCCGAGGCACCGCAAGCCAGGCCGCCGGCGCGGCAGGGCCGGAGCGGGTCGCGAGCGCTTCCCGAAGGGCGTTCCCTTCTATATAATTACACTGCGACGGAGGTGGTAAAGGTGTCAATCACGATCGAGCACGACAAGCGCAAGCGGGAAATACTCGAAAAAGCGCTCGACGTCTTCGTCGACGAGGGTTACGAGGACACGACCTTCCAGAAGATCGCCGAGCGCTGCGGCATCACCCGCACCATCCTCTACATCTACTTCAAGAACAAGCGCGAGATCTTCACGTTCAGCATCAAGCTTTTCTCGGAAAAGCTCGAGAACGAACTCAGGATAATCGCGGCCGACTCCGGGCGGAGCCAGACCGAGAAGCTCGCCGCCGTGGTCTCCCTGGTGATCGAGGTCTGCGCGCGCAACGCGCGGCTCCTGGGCGTGGTCATGGACTACCTCGGCCACCTCAAGGCCTCGGGCGGCAATCCCGACGAGCGGGTGCGCCGCCGGACCATCCGCATGCGCCACATTCTCTCCGGCATGATCATCGAGGGACAGCGTTCGGGCGAGTTCGCCGCCTTCCCGGTCAAGACGGCCGGCGACCTTTTGTACGCCATGATCGAGTCGGCCATCTTCCGCATCGCCGTGCTCGGCAAGGAGGACGCCGGCAACCTGGCCCAGGCCGTGGGCTTCCTCGCCTCCAGGTTCCAGGCGAGCTCGGGCGGGCGGCCCAGGTCCGCCGAAGCCTCCGAAATCGCGGGGGAGGCGGCCGAAGCCCCGAGCGGAGGTCTGCGCGCCCCAGCCGCGCGGCGCTCTTCCCGGGCCGCCCGGCGCGAGGCCCCGGGCGAGCTTCCGCGCGAGGCGGACCGCGAAAGGAGCGCCAGGACATGAACGCCGGCTCGATTTCTCCGGGGCGAAAGCCCGACTGGCTCAAGGTGAAGATTCCCGCCGGCGAGAACTGGCGGCAGGTGTCGCGGCTCCTGGCGGAGCGGGGCCTCGCGACGGTCTGCGATTCGGCGAAGTGCCCCAACAAGGCCGAGTGCTGGGGCGCCTCGACCGCGACCTTCATGGTGCTCGGCTCGGTCTGCACCCGGGCCTGCCGCTTCTGCGCGGTGAGCCACGCCGCGGCCGGAGAGAGCCTGCGCGCCGAGGAACCCCGGCAGCTCGCCGAGGCGGTGGCCGAGCTCTCGCTCAAGTACGCCGTGATCACGAGCGTCGACCGCGACGACCTGGACGACCGCGGGGCGGCGCATTTCGGTGAATGCGTCCGCGCGATCAAGTCCAGGAATCCCGGGGTCAGGGTGGAGGTGCTCATCCCCGACTACCGCGAGCTCGAGATCGAGATGATCCTCGCGGCCCGCCCCGACGTCGTGGCGCACAACCTCGAAACGGTCCGGCGCCTCCAGGGCGTCCGCGACCGCCGCGCCTCCTACGAGGCGAGCCTGCGGACGCTCCGGCTGGCCGCCTCGGCCGGTGCCTCGGCGGGAGGCCCCGCACCCGTGGTCAAGTCGAGCCTCCTCCTCGGCCTGGGCGAGAGCCGCGACGAGGTCTTTTCCGCGATGGACGACCTGGTCGCCGCCGGCTGCACGAGCCTCGTGATGGGGCAGTACCTGCGCCCCACTCCCGCCCAGATCCCGGTCGCGGCCTACCTCAGCCCGGAGACCTTCGCCGAGTACGCGGCCGCCGCCCGGTCCCGCGGCTTCGTCTCGGTCGTGGCCTCTCCCCTGGCCCGCACGAGCTATCACGCCCGCGCCGCCTTCGAGGATGCCCCGGCTTCGGATCCCGCCGCCGCGGAGGGCCCGTCTCCGAGCGTCTCCGCCGCGCCGATCGCGGATGCGCCCGCTTCGAGTCCGGCGAAGCCCGCGGCTCTCGGCTAGGGGGTGGAATGGAAAAGCGCCTCGACTACAAGGTGCCCGGCGGCAAGCTCATCAGGGTCGCGGTGGAGCTCGACTCGGGCCTCGTGCGCCGCGTCAGGGTGGCGGGCGATTTCTTCGCCCACCCCGAGAATCTCTTCGAGGAGGCCGAGGCGAGCCTCGTCGCCCTGCCCCCCGAGCGCTTGCCCGCCGCGGCCGCGGCCGCCTTCGAGCGCGAAGGGCTCGTCATCTTCGGCGCCTCGGCTTCCGACATAGCCGAGGCCCTCGGCCGCGCGGTCGGCGCGGCGCCTGGCGGCATCGGCGCGGCGCCCGGG
>JAJXZP010000312.1 GCA_021779995.1 bacterium
GAACGACGCGGATGCGCCGCTCCATCTCGTTCATGATTCGGGCATACCCCGGCCTTCCCTCGTCGTAGGAGGCGCGGAGCATTCCGCGATCCGGTATTGCCTCGGCGGAATCTCCTGTCATGCCCTCAATCTACACCCAAACCGGTCCGGCGTGAACCAAAAAAAGGCCGGCGCACCAGCGCCGGCCTTCCGTCTACGGTAACTCCGTCCTGTTACGGATGGGTTCCCGTCGTTCCGGTAGTCGTGGTTCCGGTAGTAGCGCCGGCGGCAGGTGCCGCAGGTGCCGCCGCCGAAGCGCCGCCAGATGACATCGTGTTGGTGAAGTGGTTGATCGTATCTTCCTTCAGCTGCTCCATATAGCGGAGGACCGAGGTATTGCCGAATTGCTTGGACTCGATCAGCTTGCGCTCGGCCTCTTTCTTGCCGACGATGCCCCACACGGCCTCGTCCTGAATGTCATTCTGCGTCGCGAGGACGGCCTCGTCGTACAGGATCTTGACGTCGCGGACGTAGGTGATGAAATCGCCGCCGGGAGAGGCTGCGTCGCGGGTGATAAGGAAACCGCCGAACTTGACGAAGGGGATGCTCTTGGGATAGAGCGGGAAAATCCGCAGATCGCGGTTCCGGACGTCGCTGACGTACTGGGGATTGTCCCAGCGCAGTTGTTTCCAGCCGTCGAAATTCAGGTAGCCCATGAACATGGTGTGCTTGTTGCCGTTCTCGTCTATGAGGACCACGCTGAGCCCATGAGGATAGTTGAGCCCTTTGACATCTACGGCCACGGCCTTGAGAACGCCGACATTCTTGACGATGCCGTAGGCGGTCTGAATCTTGGTCGTGGGGTCGATGCTGCCCTCGAAGCGGCTGAACCCGTCGGTGCCCTGGTCGGCCTTCGGGGTGATGGTGCCGTCGTCGGCGATATCGGCCTTGGGCTCGAAGGCGGGGATCTCGAAGGGGGGTTCGATCATGGCCCAGCTGTTGTAGCTTTCGGTCGGGAAGTGAACCCTGATGCCCATGACGGTCTTGCCGGCGTTCAGCGGCGCGTTCGGAGAAACGGGCGCCTCGCGCGTCATGGAGAGCTCTTGGTTCATCAGCGTGCGGGAAGAAGAGGCGAGCACCACGTCCCAACTGTCGATGGCGAGGGAGGTGCGCATCTGCTTCTTCTGGTCGGCCGTGAAGCTGGCGCCCGCGGTGCCGGAGAAGTCCATCATCGTAGCCCGATTGTACAAGAATTGACCTTGATTCATCGGATCGGGAACGATATCTGCCTTCAGGAGGGAGAAATCGATGAGGACGGCTTCGTCGGCGGAGGCCACGAGCGCGCCCATGAGGAGAAGTGCCAGCGCGATGACAATTGAGTTCCTTCTCATTCAGTAACTCCTTTCAATGTGCGCGTTATCGGATTTGATCTATTTGCTAACGAAGTATACGCGGCGCAATTTCTTTGTCAATTATTTTTCTTATTTTTCGTGCCATTTCCAATCTGGGGCGGCGGGTAATCGGCGTAGGGCTCGTAGCCGCCGATCGTGACTATGATCTGCCGCGCGAAAGGCAGGGCCGTGGCCAGACTCTTCCGAAGACAGGTCAGACCCTGTTCGAGCGAACGGCGTCCGGCGAGCGCCGCGTCGTCCGAAATGTCCACGTAGAGCCGCCGGCCGCGGTACATGACGGTATCGACCCGCGCTCCCAGGGCGAAGGCGGGCATGAGGTTCGGGTCGGCCGGTCCCAGAAGCTCCTCCGCGGCCACGAGGGAAGCCCTCGCCTCGCTGCCGAAGACGCGGGGCAAATCGCGTGTCTCGCCACGGATCGCGCCGCTGCGCGCGTCGGGAAAGAAGAGCACGTAGCCGGAATTGCGGTCGAGGACCGCCCAGGAGACCAGCGAGATGAGGAAGGCCGCCCCGAGAAGCGCGAGGCAGAGGTTTACCGGCACCGAGAGCCAGGAGAGAGTGACCTTCGCCGCGGCGGCGGAGGCGCGAGCGACACGCTTACTAAGGCTGACGGCGGCTGCTAGGAAATCCTTCATCGGGGAGGGGCGCCTTTCATGCTTTCGAAGTACGCTACGAAATCGACGATGCCATTATATATTCCGTCGGCGATGCGCCGCAAGTAATCCTCCCTCGAAAGGAGCACCGCCTCGTCGGGGTTGGTGACGAAACCGGTCTCCACGAGCACGGCCGGCATGCGGGCGTTCCTGACCACGAACCACTCCTCCGGCCTGATTCCCCGGTTGGGACTCTCGCTCCCGATCTGCGTCTGCAGGCCCGAGGAGATATTCTTGGCCAGGATGATGCTCTCGGTGGTGAACTCCTCCTCGAGCATGGCGTTCAGTATGGGGGTGATCTCGCGCGCCGATCCGCGCGTCGAGGGCGAGCTGATGAGGGTGCGGCGATAGTTGGGATCGAGGTACCACACCTCGAAGCCGCGCGCGGTTTTGTTGAAACTGGCGTTGGCGTGGATGGAGACGTAGATCACGGCCTCGTTGTCCGTAAGTTCCACGGAATTGGCCATCGCCACGCGCTGCTCGAGGGTGGGATAGGTGTCGCCGGTCCGCGTTATGAGGATGCGGCGGTCGGGGAAGCGCCGCTTGAGCGCCGCATAGACCTTGAGTCCGACATCGAGGGTGATGTTCTTCTCCACCACTACCAGACGCTTGCCGTGGATGATGTGCTCTCCCGTCGTGCCCGGGTCCTTGCCCCCGTGCCCGGGATCGATGACGATGGCCGCGACGGTGTAGTGGGGAGGCTTGGCGGCCTCGGCGGACGCGAAGGCCTTTTGCAGCATCACCACCGTCGATGCGGGGAAGACCGGACCGTCGCTTCCCGGTCGCGGCGCCGCGACTTTGAGCGACGTGTCCTCATCCAGCACGATCCAGGGCACACCCAGGGCGAAGCTGGCCCGCAGCTCGGGGCGTTCGAAGACCCCGTAGCCCGTCAGGGGATCGTAGGAGAGCTTGGCCTTGAGCCGCCGCGCCGTCTCCAGGGCGCCGCAATCCTCGTCGCCCGTGAGGGTGTCGGCCGCGGAGGGAGCCGCCGAGGAGGCCTCGGCGCCGCTCGCCGCCGAGGAAGCCGAGGCCGGGCCTCGATCGGGCAAAGCGGGCTCGGGAAGCGCGGATGGCGCAGCCTGGGCCCGTGGGTCGATCTGGTTCGAGGCGGCGAAGGCCGAAACGGGCGGGAAAGCGGCGAAGGCCAGCGCCAGGACGAACAACGAGGAAGAGACTCGTGGGGGACGGCGAATGGCGCTCATGACGCTAGTCGGCCTTTTCGCGAGCGCTGTCGAGTACATAGAGCGCCGCCTGGGCTCCTCCGCGGGCCAATGCCCGCCAGAAGCGGCCGTCGAGAACGACCCGACCCTCCTCGCCCAGGCTCGCTCCCCCCAGGTCGAGGGCCAGCCGGGCGGACTCCGAAAAGCCCCGGCCCGCCCAGTCCAGCGAGCGGACCGTCTCGGCCCAGGGCAAGGGCACGACGCTCAGCGCCGGCCTGCAGGGGAAATCCCCGGTGTGGACCGCTTTTTCGGCCGGCCGCGCTTTCCCGAAGGCCGCCGGTGAGGCGAGCTGTCTGGGTACCTGAGACTCGGGCAAGGCCTCCAGGGCGGCGGCCTGCTCGGGATCGAGCGCGAAGGCCGAAGGAGGCCAGGTGGAGCCGTCGGGGTTCGAGATGCGCCCCTCGCCGGCCAGGAAAGCCTCGGTTCGCTCCTCCTCGGGCAGGAGGCGGACCAGCAAAAGGCGGATGGCAGCCTCGGCGGCCCCGACCGCGGAGGCCCTGTCGGGGGCTTGGCTGATCACGTTGCCGCATTTTTCGACATTGTTGGAGGGAAAGTCGAGCCTATCGCCCCGGGAAAAGCGCAGGAACAGATCCTTGATGTAGGGCAGAGCCCGGACCTCGCCCTCCCCCTCCAGCACCCGAAAGCGCCCCGGAATCGAGATGAAGGCGCGCTCGGCCGAGACCCAGCGACGATCCTCGGTCGCCGGTCCCGGCTCGAGGCCTGCGGCCGCGAGGAGGGCCTCGTGGGTGGGATCGTGTCCGCTCGCGTAGGGGTAGGTCCAGCCCGACATGTAGCCGCCCGAGAGCCGGGCGGCGATCTCGCCCACATAGGCTCCCCCGCGCGAGGAGCTGTACTTCATGTCGCCCTTGGCGGCCCCGCGGTCGATGCCGAGGGCCCGGACGGCGGACACGAACACGCGGAGGACCTCCTCCTGGACTTCGGGAGGGGCGGAGCTCGGTATGGTGTGCCCCAGCTCGACGAAGTAGGGAGAAAAAACTATGTGCCGGTCGGCCAGACCGCGGATCCTGACCTCGCCGTCCACGACGACCGCGTCGATCGAGAACTCGGGACCGTCGACGTACTCCTCGACGATGGCCCTGCCCGAGCGGCTATGGGGAAGGGCCGCCGCGACCGCCTCGTCGAGTTCGGCGGCGTTCCGGACCGCGCGGCAGCCGCGGGCCCCCATGCTGTCGGCAGGCTTGACCACCAGGGGAAAGCCGAGGCCCGCGGCCGCCGCGGCCGGCGGCTCTCCGGGCCCGACCGCCGCGAAGCGCGGCGAGGGAATCCCGGCGGCCGCGAGGGCCTCGCGCATGAGCAGCTTGTCCGAGGCGCGCACGGCGGTTTCGTAGGAAATGCCGGGCAGGCCGAGGCGCTCGGCCACCCAGGCCACCGAGGCTGAGAAGTCCGTCCCCGCGGTGAACACGGCGTCCAGGCCGCGCTCGCCGCGCAGAAGGCGTGCCGCCTCTTCGAGGCCGGATCTGTCCTTGAGGTCGACGGGGAAGAAGCGATCGGCGAGAGCGGCCCCCGGGGCCCCGGGATTGGCGTCCGCGACGGCCGTGAACCAGCCCAGCTCGCGGGCCTCCCGTATTGCCGGAAGCTGCATGACCCCCGCGCCGAGAATCAGCACGGTCACCGCTCGCCTCGATCCGGCCGATCGCGTCCGTCCGAGCCCTTGGTCGGCCGGGGGACAAGGCTGCCGCCGTCGCCGGAAAGGCCGCCCGTCACGCCGGTCGAGTCGCCGGCGGCGGCTTCCGGCCGGGAATCGGCGCCGCGGCGCGAGCTGGTCGTGCTCGCATAGGCGGGCTCCTGAGGCCGGGCCGCAGTTCCTTCGCGGATCGCATAGACCTCGAAGGTATCGCCCAGGCCCAGGATCTTCGAAAGGAAGACGCCGGGGCCGCGCGGCGAGAAGGGCCGGCCGCCGTGCAGCTTTCCGAGCAGGGGGATGCGCTCGGGATGATGCCCCGTCACGCGGATCCGCTCGACGCGGAAGCCGTAGGCGCGCAGGATGCCGCTGACGCGCGAGGGTTCCCAGATGGTGAAATGGTCGTCGGGACTCCTGCGGAAAAATCCGGACATGTCGAAGCGCGCCGAGGCTCCTTCGCCCGACGGCGTGGAAAAGGCCAGGACCCCGCCGGTCTTGAGCAGGGCCGCCGCGTTGCGCAGGGCCAGGTCGGCGTCGTCGAAGTGCTCGAGCACGTACCAGAGGGAGACCACATCGAAGGGTCCGCCGAGGACGCCTGCGGCGAGGGGATCCAGGAAATCGCCGGCCGCGGCGGGAATACCGAGTTCCCGGCGGACAAAGGCCGCCGCGTCTTCGGCCGCATCGATCCCGGAGGGTTCCTGCCCGCGCTCGCGGGCCGCGGCGAGGAAGGGCCCGTAGGCGCAGCCGACATCCAAAACCGAAAGGCCGCGCCGCCTGCCGAGGCTCGACTCCGCCAGGTCCTCGATGATATCCAGGCGGCCCGAGGCCAGACCGGTCAGATTGGGCCAGTCCTCGAGATAGGTCTTGCCGTACTGAGAGCGGTATTCTTCGAAGAAGTAAGCCCGGGTGTAGGGCTGCTCGCGCCCGGGCGAAAAACGGCTCAGGTAGAGGGTCCCGCAGCCGCGGCAGCGGAAATAGCTTTTGCCCTCGTCCCGGTAGAGGGCGCTCCGGTCCGAGCTTTTGCAGATCGGACAGACCCGGGCTCCGCGGGGCTTGAGCGAGGACAGAAACTCCGGCAGCGAGCGGCTCTCGTCAGGGACGAGGGCGGAGCACCGTGCCGCGAGTTCGGCGGGTGAGCGCAGGAGCCGCCTGAGGGCGCCCAGGTCGGGTCGGCCGACGCCGATCTCGGGGAAGCCCGTAGCGCGGGCGAGCGCCCGATGGTAGAAGCTCGGATTGAGCAGGACCACGGCGCAGCCTGCGTGGGCCGCCTCGAAGGCGGTGAGCCCGAACTGCGTGAACACCAGGTCGTAACGGGCGAGATGCTCCTTGAGGTCCTGCACCGGTCCGAGCACCGTGACGCCCTCGAGGCCCGCCGGGGGGCCGCCCCTTCTGAGCGCGCCGGTGACGACCGTGAGCTTCTCGGCCTCGAAGAGGCCCTCGCCCAGGAGGCGCCGCGCGAGGAGGAGGGAAAGCCCGGCGGAATCCTCCCCACCGAAACTGACGAGCACGCGGCGCAAGACGGCGGGCGGGGAGCGGCGGTTGCGCGGAAGATCGAGAAAGCCCAGGGAGGTCGTGTTCGCCCGGGATGAGAGCCGCGAATGGAGGGCGGGCAGGATATCGACGAGATAGGGCGCGGAGGATCGGGCTTCGCCGCCCTCGTCGATCGCGAGCACCGGGGCGATGCGTTCCCAGAAAGCCAGTTCCTCGCTCGGCGTGGCCCTCCGGTCGAGGACGACGAGGTCCCAGGGGCCGGTTCCTCCGCCGTAGCGCGCGGGATCGCGGAGGCTGGTCACGAGATTCACGCCGACGAGCTCGCGCGAGTAGGAGAGCGAGAGCTCGGCGGCGCTCCACGAGGTCTCGGATTTGGCCTCGGGGACGAAGACCGCGGCCCGCGGCCCGAGCGAGCGGGCGAGGGAGAGGCAGCGCATGAGATGACCCGAGCCGTTGCCCTTTGAAACCGCGGGCACGAAGAGAATGGCGATACTCATACCGCCGCCCTCAGATAGTCGAGCAGAGCCTCGTCCCTCACGGGCTTCCCGTCGTAGAGCGAGCCGTAGACGCGGAGCATCGCCTCGTAGTCCGAGCGGGTATCGACGGTGATCCGGGCGCCCGAGATGAGGTAGGCCGGCGGCGCCTCGGATCGGTCTATGGCGAAAATCTCGGGGTGATCGTAGAGGTAGGGGCAGACGTGCTCGCGCTCGGGCTTCAGGGAGGCCTCGGCCTCGGCCTTGAGGAGGGCCCGGGCCGAGACGAGCTCGACCCCCATGCCCAGGGGCATGCCGACGAAGGCGGCGTAGTCGGGCGCCCGGCCGCGAGCGGCGGCCCCGGCGCGGCGCTCGAGCAGGAGCGCGGCGAGCTCGGCGGATACCAAGGGATTGTCGCCCGTGGCGCGCAGCACGAGATCGATGCCGTAGCGGCGGATGGCGAGGCAGTAGCGGCCGAGCACATCCTCGGCCGGGCCGACCAGGAGCTCGAAGCCGTTGCGCGCGGCGATGGGGCCGAGCTCCGGGGCGCTCTCCTCGTCGGTGGCGAGCACCAGGCCGTCGACGCTTACCTGTCCGAGGCGCCGCAGGACCTGGTCGGTCAGGGTCGCGCCGCCGAGAGGAAGGAGGGCCTTGCCCGGCAGCCTCGTCGAGCCGAGCCGGGACTGCACCACGACAGCCGTCATGGAGCCGCCTCTTCCCAGAGGTCGACGAGGCTGGCCGCGTCGAAGCGGAAGCGGTAGCGGTTGAGCCGCACCCAGTCTCGAGCCGAGCGGAACTCGGCGACGCCGGCGAAGGGCCCCCCCGAGCGACGGCGAAGGTAGGCCCAGAGCCGCGACGCGGGAATGAGCGCGGAGTCGCTCCGGAAGACCGGGGCGAGGTTCTTGAGCCAGAACCACTTGTAGCACTCGTCGGGAGTGGCGTCCTCGGCGGGAACGTCCTCGACGTAGTTCACCTTGAGCGCCTGGGCGAGGCGGAGCTCCTCCCCCCAGAGCCAGGAGCGGAAGCCGAAGTCCAGCTTTTGCCAGTAGGAAGTCCGGAGTTCCGCGTCGAAGCCTCCCGTCCGCATGAATTTTTCGAGCGAGTAGATGCCGCTGTAGTCGAAGGGAAAGAGGGTCCGGTCGCTGTCGCGCCCCGGGCTCAGGGCGAGAACCTTGAGACTGGCCCGGTGGAGGGCGGGGGCGGCGGCAGCCGGCAGGAGGTCCCCCTCGCGCGAGGAGAGGAAGGGTGCCTGGCAGAGGATGTTCTGCTCGGCCAGCCGCTCGAAGAATCGGCTCGAAAGCCCCTGGGTCGAGAGCCGCATGTCGCTCCAGAGCACGAAGACGAAGGGCCCCGGGGACTCGCGCATGCCGAGATTGATCTGCTCGCCGGGGCTCGTCTTCTCGGAGACGACGAGGAAGCGGCTGCGCGGATACCGGCTCGCCAGGGCCTCGATGTCGCGCCCCTCGGGCCCCTCCTCCACCGAGAGGATGGAGTCGAAGCCGAACTTGTCGAGCTCGCGGAAGATATCGTTCCGATAGAGCCGGCTTCCCCGGTTCAGGAGGAGGACCGAGACGGGCAGCCCTTCCGAGCCGGCCTTGGCCTTAGGATTGCCGATGACGGTATAGGGTACCGTCCGCCGGCTAGGCGTTGTAGGTGTAGTACTCATCGCATTCCGCGCAGGGTCGGGGATACGTGGAGCCGGGAACGGAACCCGCCTCGATATGGGCCGCGTGGTAGGCCTCGCCGGCGGCCCAGGCCGCTTCGAGGCCGCCCTCCGCGAAGGCGTTGCCCAGCTGAATCTCGCCGCGGACGCACTCGCGGCAGAGCGGGACCGAGCCGTCGAGGCCCACCGCGAGATCGCGCTTGAGGTGCCAACAGGGTCTACGCAAGAGGGGAGACAGGTCCGAGACGCGCCGCTGGGGCAGGAAGCCGGCGAAGGACGAGTATTTCTGCACGATCACATTTTCGGTCTTCTTCTTCCATCCGCGCCAGAAGGCCTCGAGCTCGGCCTCGTTCTCCCGGGTCCTGACGCACTGCACATAGGCGCCGCGCGGGAAGAGCCCGATCAGGAACTCGGCGAAGGAGGTGGCCTCGGCGTAGCCGCTCCCGCGGAGTTTCTCGTAAAGCTCGGGGCTCCAGGCGTCGAGCGAGACGATCCAGCTGAGGCGCGCGGCGCCGCGCCCGGCGAGAAGTCCCTCGGAGAGCGACCGGACCAGGTTGCGGTCCCAGCCGAGGCCCGAGGTTTCGACGATGAGCGAGAGGCCGGGGCGCGCAAGGACCTCGTCGATGAGGTCGCCGATGCCGGGATGCCGGCTCGGCTCGCCCCAGAGCGAGATATCGATGACCGCATCGCCCGACAGAGCCTCGACCTGATCCAGGATGGAGACGAAGCGCGATTTTTCCATAAAATCGCCGCGTCCGAGAATGTCGCCTCCGACACCGGGATAGGGGCAGAGGGCGCAGGACTGGGGGCAGCCGCCGGCCACCTGAATCTGCACGAAGGCCGGCAAGGTGCGCAGCAGGTCCAGGCGCCCGGGTATGACCTCGAGGGCGCTCCCCTCGTCGCGCACCCCGGCTTCCAGGAGGCGCTCGACGAGAAGGGTGTTCCGCTTGGTGTCGCAGGCGAGGGTCAGCCGAAGATCGCGAAGGTCGAGGGGGGAGATGGCGGTCTCGATGTCGAAGGAGTTGATGTCCTTCTGGATGACCGAGAACAGCGAGTCGCGCGCCGGCTCGGGAGGCAGGGAGGCGCAGAGGGTGCGGAGAGCGGGCAGGATGCGGGGGGCGACTATCTCCGCGGCGAGACCGAGGGGATAGCCGTCGGCGAAGCAGTACTCGGCGCGGTAGCGGCGGTAGTTTTCGAGCATGCGCCCGGCCAGGCCGAGGTCGAGGAAGGGCTGGTCGGCCCAGAGCAAGACGATCGCGTCCATGCCTGCTCCCGCCTCGGCCATCGCCTCGAGAATCCCGTCGACGGTCCAGAGCTCGCGGCGAAACCGCTCCTGCGGGCCCGAAGGCGGAGCAATCGAGCCCTCGGCGACGACGAGGCGTTCGAGCCCCGGCAGGGCCGAGGCGAAGCCCAGGCTGCGTTCATAGGCCGAGGCTCCCCCCGCGAGCGGCTCGAAGGCATGGGGCGAGAGGGAACCCGCATAGACGAGGGCGGCTAGCTTCATGGTCATTCTCGATTATCGGACGCGCGGGACGCGCGCGTTAACCGGGGACGCAGGCTCCACGCACGATTCGGCGAGCTCGACGGGTGTTTCGAGGCGGCGGAAAGCAGGGCTCGGCCCCCTCTCGGGGCTTGTCTTTTTGGGGGATATTTCAAGCTGTTGGGGATTGCCTTGGATTCGACCACCATATATAGTACCTTACACACGAGCCGACCGTCCTGGCGCATACACGCCCCCGGCATTCAAAATTGAGAAGGAGAGCATATCATGAAATTCGACCGCTTGTTCACTACGGAATCCTCCGGCCCCTACGCGGGCCTCGCCTGGGAAAAAAGGCTGAGCGAAATCCGCAACCCCGACGGCAAGTCGGTGTTCCGCATGGAAGGGGCCGTCGTGCCCTCGACCTGGAGCCAGATAGCCACGGACATCATAGCCCAGAAGTACTTCAGGAAGGCAGGCGTCCCCGAAGACCGCTCGCGGCAGTGGGAGCGCTTCGTGCCCGAGAGCCAGAGGAGCCTCGCCGGAGATTCGCCCAAGCCGGGCACCGAGCACGATGCCCGCCAGGTCTTTCACCGCCTGGCCTATACCTGGATGACCTGGGGTCGGGAGGCCGGCTACTTCGACAGCGAGAAGGACGAAAGAGCCTTCTACGACGAGATGCTCTATATGCTCGCCCGGCAGATAGCGGCGCCCAACAGCCCGCAGTGGTTCAACACCGGCCTGCACGCCGTCTACGGCATCGAGGGCCCGGCCCAGGGCCACTACTACGTCGATCCCGCCTCGGGCGAGGTGACCAAGAGCGAATCGGCCTACGCGAGGCCCCAGCCCCACGCCTGCTTCATCCTCGACATCCAGGACGACCTCGTGAACGAGGGCGGCATCATGGACCTCGTGACCCGCGAGGCCAGGCTCTTCAAGTACGGCTCCGGCACCGGCTCGAACTTCTCGCGGATTCGCGGCCTCAACGAGCCGCTCTCCGGCGGCGGCGTGTCGAGCGGCCTCCTGTCCTTCCTCAAGATAGCCGACCGCTCGGCGAGCGCGATCAAGTCGGGGGGCACGACGCGGCGGGCGGCCAAGATGGTCATCCTCGACGCCGACCATCCCGACGTCGAGACCTTCTCCAACTGGAAGGCCGAGGAGGAATACAAGGTCGCCTGCCTGGCCGCAGGCTCGGCCCTCATCCGAAGCCACGCCGCCGCCCTGGCGGCGACTCTGCGCGAGTCCGAGCTGAGCGGAGAAGAGCGCTTCTCGTTCGAAGCCAATCCCGAGCTGCGGCGGGCGGTCAAGGCGGCCCTGCGCGCGGGGATGCCCGCCCCCTATCTTCACCAGCTTCTTTCCATGTACCGCCAGGGCGACTTTTCCGCGGCCGGAGGAACCGGTGGCTCGGCGGGTGGCGGCTCGGCCGGTGGCGGCGGCGCCTCCGGTGGCGGCTCGGCGGGTCGCGGCTCGGCCGGCCTGCCAGTCTACGACACGGCCTGGGAAGGCGAGGCCTACAACACCGTGGCCGGCCAGTCCTCGAACAATTCCGTGCGGGTGGACAACCGCTTCATGGCCGCCGTGGTCGAGGACGGCGACTGGGAACTCGTGGGGAGGACCCACGGCAAGACCATGCGGAAGACCAAGGCGCGGAGCGTCTGGGACACGATAGCCCGCGCGGCGTGGAAGTGCGCCGACCCGGGCCTCCAGTTCCACGGGACCGTCAACGAGTGGCACACCTGCCCCGCCGACGGGGAGATCCGGGGCTCGAATCCCTGCTCCGAGTACATGTTCCTCGACGACACGGCCTGCAATCTGGCCTCGCTCAACCTCCTGCCCTTCTACGACGCCGAATCCCGCCGCTTCGACGACATCGCCTACCGCCACGCCGTGCGGCTCTGGACCACGGTGCTCGAGATCTCGGTCGTCATGGCCCAGTTCCCCTCGAAGGAGATAGCCCGCAAGAGCTACGACTACCGCACCCTGGGCCTGGGCTTCGCCAATCTCGGCACGCTGCTCATGGTCATGGGCCTGGCCTACGACTCGCCCGAGGGGCGCACGGTCGCGGCCGCGCTCTCGGCCATCCTCACCGGCGAGGCCTACGCCCAGTCGGCGCGCATGGCCGCGGCCTGGGGGCCCTTCGGCCGCTACGAAGCCAACGCCGAGCACATGCTGCGCGTCATCCGCAACCACCGCCGGGCGGCGCACGACGAGCCGGCCGAAGACTACGAGGGCCTCACGATCCTTCCCGCCGCCATCGACGCCTCGCTCTGCCCCCCCAACATCGCGGCCGCCGCGAGGGAGGCCTGGGACCAGGCCCTCGCGATCGGCGAGAAGCACGGCTTTCGCAACGCCCAGGTCAGCGCGGTGGCCCCGACGGGGACCATCGGACTGCTCATGGACTGCGATACCACCGGCGTCGAGCCCGACTTCGCGCTCGTGAAGTTCAAGAAGCTCGCCGGCGGAGGCTACTTCAAGATCATCAACCAGAGCGTGCCGCCCGCGCTGCGCGCCCTCGGCTATTCCGAGAAGGCGATCGGGGAAATCGAGGCCTACGCCCTGGGCCACGGCACGCTCCGCGGCGCCCCCGACTCGGGGCCGTCCTACGACAGTCTGCGGGAAAAGGGCATGAGCGAAGCCGTCCTGGCCAAGGTCGAGGCGGCCATCAGGAACGCCTTCTCGCTGGAATCCTGCTTCACGCCCGGCGTGCTCTCGACGGAGGACTTCGCCGCCCTGGGCCTGCCCGAGGTTACGTATCGGCTGCCCGGCTTCAGCCTCCTCGCCCATCTCGGCTACTCCGAGCTCCAGGTCGAGGAGGCCGAGTTCTGGGCCTGCGGGACCATGGGCGTCGAGGGAGCCCCCGGCCTCGAGGACAAGGACCTCGGCGTCTTCGACACGGCGACCCCCTCGGGCAAGCGCGGCACGCGCTCCATAGAGTGGAAGGCCCACATCGCGATGATGGCCGCGGTCCAGCCCTTCATCTCGGGAGCGATTTCGAAGACGATCAACATGCCCAACACCGCCACCTACGAGGACGTCAAGGGCGCCTACATGCTCGCCTGGCGCTCGATGCTCAAGGCCATCGCCCTCTACCGCGACGGGTCCAAGCTCTCCCAGCCCCTCTCGGCCCTGGCCCCGGGGGCCGACCTCATAGCCGACTCGATCGTCGCGCTGCAGACGGACGGCCTTTCCGACGAGGAAGACGAGGAGCAGGGCGCCACCGGCGCGGCGCCCGGGAGCCGGGCCGAAACCTCGATCCCGCCGGGCAGGGAAGCCGCCGAGCCCGAGCTGCCGGGCATGCCCGCGGCGCCCCGGGGCGTGCGCCGCGCCCTGCCCAACCGCCGCTCGGGCTACACCCAAAAAGCCAAGATCGGCGGGCACTCGGTTTTCGTCCGCACGGGAGAGTACGACGACGGCGGCCTGGGCGAGATATTCCTCGACATGCACAAGGAGGGCGCCGCCTTCCGCTCGATCCTCAACTCCTTCGCCATAGCCATCTCCCTCGGCCTGCAGTACGGAGTCCCCCTCGAGGAATACGTCGACGCCTTCACCTTCACCCGCTTCGAACCGAACGGCATGGTGCAGGGGCACGACTATATCAAGATGGCCACCTCGGTGCTCGACTACATCTTCCGCGATCTCGCCATCGCCTACATGCACCGGCACGATCTGGGGCAGGTCAAGCCGGAGGACCTCGAGTCCACCTCGACGCAGAGCGCGCGGGGGCGCAACGGCGACGCCGGGTATCGCACCGCCGCCACTGCGGCCGGCGCGGCGCAGCCGTACACCCGGGATGCGG
>JAJXZP010000021.1 GCA_021779995.1 bacterium
GGCAGGGCTGCGGCGCCGCCTTCGGCTGCGGCGACCGCGACGGCAGCAGGCAGGACTGCGGCGCCACCCTCGGCTGCGGCGACCGCGACGCCGCTTTCCGCCATGAAGGCGGCGTTGCCGACGAGCACGCGCCTGCCGCCGACCCTGGCCTCGACGCCGCGGCCGGGAATGGCGCGGAAGCCTTCGGCCGTCGGCACGGCCGCGCCGGACTCTTCGGCGGCGCGCACGATGGCCGCGCCCACGGGATGCTCCGAGCCGCGCTCGGCCGCGGCCGCGAGCGAAAGCAGCTCGGCGCGATCGAAGCCCGGGGAGGGCTGGACGTCGGTGACCTCGGGTTTGCCCTTGGTGATCGTGCCGGTCTTGTCGAAGACGATCGTGTCCACGCGGTGCAGTTCCTCGAGGGCCGGGCCCGACTTGACGAGGACGCCGAGCTCGGCGCCCTTGCCCGTGCCGACCATGATGGCGGTGGGCGTGGCGAGTCCGAGGGCGCAGGGGCAGGCGATCGTGAGAATGGCCACGAAGACCGTCAGGGCGAAGGAGGGGCTCTCTCCGAGAAGGAGCCAGAGTCCGGCGGAGGCCAGGGCTATGGCGAAGACGACGGGCACGAAGACGCCCGAGACCTTGTCGGCGAGCTGGGCGATGGGGGCCTTGGAGCCCTGGGCGTCCTCGACGAGCTTGATGATGCGGGCCAGGGCCGTGTCCGCTCCGACCTTGGTCGCGCGGAAGGTGAAGCTGCCGTAGCTGTTCATGCTCGCGCCGACGACCGAATCGCCGGGGCCCTTCTCTATGGGCATGCTCTCGCCGGTGAGCATGGACTCGTCGACCGCGCTCTGTCCTTCGAGGATTTCCCCGTCCACGGGCACCTTCGCGCCCGGCCTCACGAGGACGAGGTCGCCCTCCTCGACCTCCTCGATGGGGATCTCGATCTCCCTGCCCTCGTGGACGACCGTGGCGGTCTTGGGCTGGAGCCCCATGAGCCGCTTGATGGACTCGGAGGTCCTGCCCTTGGACCGGGCCTCCAGTGATTTTCCCAGGAGAATGAGGGTGATGATGATGCCCGCGGTCTCGAAATAGAGCCCGTCGACCGCCGCGGCGTCTCCGGCCGCGATGCGCGAAACACCGTAGAGGCTGTACAGGATCGCGGCCGAGGTGCCCATCGCGATGAGGGAGTCCATGTTCGGCCCGCCGTGCAGGAGGGCGCGCACGCCGACCAGGTAGAATCGATAGCCCGCGGCCACGACCGGCAGCACGAGGGCGAGCTCGACGAGGGCGTAGCGCAGGGGATGCAGCATGGGGCTGAGGGCAGCCGGCAGGGGCAGGCCGAGCATTCCTCCCATCGCCAGGTACAGGAGCGGCAGGGAGAAGAGGGCCGAGACGGCGAATTTCATCCAGAGGTTGCGGATCTCGCGGGCCTTGGCGTCCCGGTGCGCGTCGCCCCGATCGGAGGCGTCGATGGCCAGGGGCGTGTAGCCCGCCTTCACGATGGCCTGCTTGATCGCCGAGACGCGGACGAGCGCCGGGTCGTAGACGACGAGGCCCTTCTCGGTGGCGAGATTGACGCCCACGGACTCCACGCCCGCCACCTTCCCGACGGCCTTCTCCACGGCCCGAACGCAGGCGGCGCAGGTCATGCCGCCGATCGGGATCGTGACTTCCTTGCGGACCTTTTCCTCGACGGCCTCGTAGCCGGCCTTGGCCACGGCCGCCTTGATCGCGTCGATCGAGAGCTCGCCGTCCTCGAACTTCACGCTGAGTTTCTCGGTCGCGAAGTTGACCGCCGCCTCGGCTATGCCGGGCAGCTTCTTCACCGCCCGCTCCGAGGCCTGGGCGCAGGCCGTGCAGGTCATACCGTTTATCTTGAGCTGGATTGCCTTCACCATCGTTCTATCCTCTCCCCATGTCCCCGACGTACTTCTCGAGGATCAGGGTAATCTCGTCGATCTTGGCCGCGCCGTTGCCGGTTTGCATGGCATCCTTGACGCAGGTGTTCATGTGCTGTTTCAGGATCACCAGATTCGTTTTCTTCAATAGGGCGATCGAGGCCAGAATCTGCTTGGACACGTCGATGCAGTAGCGGTCTTCCTCGACCATCTTGGCGATGCCGTCGATCTGCCCGCGGACCGTCTTCAGGAAGCCGAGGGCCTTCTTGCTTTCCGCGCTGCCGTGATCCATGTTCCGCTCCTTTGTCGACCCTACCACCCCCCCCGGGTGGTACTCATAAGATAGAAGCCGGGGACGGAAACGTCAAGTCTCGCGCCGCGGTCCGCGCCGCGGCCCGTACCAAGTCTCGCGCCGCGGCCCGTGTCGAGGCTCGGCGCGCCCGGGTCGGCCGTCGCGAAAACGCGAGGCCCCTCCACGGGCGCATCAGCCGCCGCCTCATCCGCTGCAGCAGCTGCCGCCTGCGGGGCGGTAGCTCCCGATCTCGCGCTTGACCTGGGCCAGGTTCACCTTCGACAGGCTGTCGACCGCCTTGACGTAGCCGTGGAGCATCCCCATCCAGCAGTCGAAGGGGAAATCGCCGGTGACCATGATCGGCGGGGTCGCGAGCTGGCCCTGCGCGAGGTCCAGGGAACCGTTGTAGGTCGGGAATACGACGCGGCTGTTGCAGGAGGTGAGCTCATCCGGCTCGAAGCGGATGATCGCCTTCATCCCCTTCTGCAGCACGATCGCGGCCGGCGAGTAGCCTGCGGCGGTGACCTTGATGGTGATCTCCTGCACGCCGTCATGGACAACGGGCATGCCGATGACATCGACCGGGACTCGGGCGCCGACAGCTCCCGCCCGACTCGAGCCGCCGCCCTGGCCGAGGAGGCCGTCGAGGCGATTGCCCAGCGAGCCCGCCTGAGCGCTAGACTGCGAGCCGCCCTGGCTGCTGCCCTGTGCGCCGCCGGAGGCGCTCTCCTCTGCAGTCTGATCGGAGGGAGGAAGGCCGGCGGCAGCGAGGTCGGGGACCACGGTGATACGACTGCGGATCATGCCCATCCAGCAGCTGTAGGGAATGACACCCGCGGCCTTCGGCGTGAACTCGACGAGGTTGTCGCCGGCCTGGAGCGTCTTCTGAATCCCGTAGCCGGGGATGATGAGCGTGCTGTTGCAGCCCGTGAGGTCCTTCTCGGCGATGTGGATGGTCCACCTCACCGGCACGCCGGCCTGCACGACGAGGGGCGCGTAGTCGTTGGCGTCGAAGACCGTGGTGACGGTTTGCACGCCGTTTCGGATGCGCGCCCTCGCGGGACCGTCCGCCGAGGCGGCGCCGGTCGGGATCCCGGCGGCTGCGTCGAGCGGGGCCGCGCCGGCGAGCGCCGCGCCGGAGACTGCGGCATTGCCGAGCGCCGTGTCGGGGACTGTGACATTGCCGACCGCCGCGCCGCCGCGGCCGCCGGCTAAAGCGAGCGATGGCAGCTGGGGGAGGGCCACTCCGGCGAGGGCCGCCGCCCGCGCGAAGGTCGCGACCCCCAGCACCATGACGAGGACA
>JAJXZP010000228.1 GCA_021779995.1 bacterium
CGCGCCAGCTCGGGCGCGCGGGGCGGCACCCGCGGCGGCTCCGGCGGCTCCGGCTTGGCGGGCCTGGCCGGCGGCCCCGGTCTCGTCCGCGGCACCGCCTCCCACAAGCACCGAGGCCTCGGCGCGATTGGGCTTGGCGAAGGCGAAGGAGCCGAGGTAGGGCCCGGCCCGGACGGCCTTGGCCACCGAGACCGTGTCGAGGGCGAGGGCCGGGCGGCCGCCGCGCCGGGCCCGATCTCCGTAGCGCTCGGCGAGCCAGCCTATCGCCGCGGAGGGGATATTGGCGTCGACCACGATGAGGGAGGCGGCGTCCAGGAAGTCGGCCCGATCGGCCAGAACCTGGGGAGCGAGCCGGTCGAAGCCGTCCATGGCGGCCACGGCGCCCACGAGGCCGCCGTCGGCGTCGAGGAGACAAATGTACTGAGAGGCGGCCTCGTCCTGCAGCCGGAGGGCGGCGGAGAGCCCGATGCCCAGGCGATCGCAGGAGGCCTCCAGCTCGCGCGACAGGCTGTCGCCGCCGAGGACGGTCAGAAGCTCCACGTCGAGGCCCAGACGCACGAGGTTTTCGGCGATGTTCCGGCCCACCCCGCCGGGGCTCATCGTGGAGGCGCCGGGATTCGAGTCGCCCGGCCGGAAGGCGGCCGAGCTTCGGCCCTGGATGTCCATGTTGATGCCGCCCACGACGACGACTCGAGGAGTCACGCTCATGCACCGCCCTCGCCAGGTTGATACGATCGACTCATTCGGCTACAGTGGGGTGGCGGAAGAGGAAATCGTGGATCAGATTTTCGACAGATTCGAACGACTATTCAAGTCCTGGGTGGCCGGGACGGGGGACAGCCTCGGGGCGGGCGCCGGCCGCCGTTCGGGCGATCCCGACTTCGACTCGGCGATGGACGAGCTCGACGATTTTCTGGGCTCCAGCCGCACGGCCACGGAGGAGCGCGAGCGCCGCGAGGCCCGGGAACGGGCTCGCCGCGAGGAGTACGCACGGAGCCGCTCAGGCTCCCAATCCCGTCCGGGACCGGGCTCGGGGCCGAATCCCAAGCTCGCGGCGGCCTATCGGACCCTCGGGCTGGCCTACGGCGTACCCTTCCCTCAGGTGAAATCGGCCTACAAGAAACTCCTCATGCAAAATCACCCCGACAGGAATTCGGCCACGCCCGAGCAGCTGCGCCGCTCCACCGAGATATCCGTTCAGATCAACGCGGCCTACCAGCGCATCGAGACCTGGGTCGCCACGGGCGTCGTGCCCGACGACTGACGAAATGCTCTTTCCGATCAAGGACGCCGCCCGATCGGCCGAAAATCGAGTCAGACCGTTGGGGAGGGGTAGACAGGAATGAACGCCAATCCGCTTGCCGCGTATCGTGAAACCCGAGTCAAGACCGCGAGCCCCGGACAGCTCCTCGTCATGCTCTACGACGAGGCAGTCAAGCAGTGCGACATCGCGGTGAGCCTGCTCGGAGAAGAAGGCAAGCCGGGGCCGGAGAGCATCGAGCGCATCAACGCCGCGCTCGGCAAGGCCCAGGACATCGTCACCGAGCTCATGGCCTCGCTCGACTTCGAAGCGGGCGGCGACATCGCCCAGAACCTCTTCTCGCTCTACGTGTGGTTCGGCCACGAGATCCTCGAGGCGAACATCGCCAAGGACGTCGCGCGCGTCAAGGCCGTCAGGACCATGCTCGCGGAGCTGCGCTCGGCCTGGGCCGAAGCCGCGAGCAAGACGCAGGGCGGTCCCGCGGCCGCCATGGGCGTCAACATAGCGGGCTAGGCTGAGCCATGGGCAATTATCCCGGCGCCGCGGCCGAACGCGGAGATACGGAAGGCCTCCAGCAGCGCGTCGCGGTGCTGCGGAGGTTCAGGGAACTGCTCGCCCAGCAGCGCGAGAAATTCGAGCGCTACCTCGTCATACTCGACCATGAGCGGACGGACATCGAGTCCGGCGACGTGGACCGGCTCGTCGCCCACGTCGATCTCGAATCGCAGATCGTCTCCGAGATCTTCACCTTCCAGAAAGTCATCGACCCGCTCGAGGACCTGTACCGGGCGGCCTACCCTTCCGCCGGCGTCGAGGACGTGAGCAGCATCAAGAGCGCCTTGCTCGGCCTCCGGACCGAGGTCTCGGCGCGCAATGCTGAGAACCGCCGTCTCCTCAAGCAGCGGATGGAGCTGCTCCGCGGGGAGATAGCCGGCTTCCGCAACCCCCTGGCCTCGCGCAAGTCGGTCTACGCCTCGGGCGGAGAGGGCGGACTGCTCAACATCGAGGGCTAGCCCGAGGCAGGCTGCCCGCCCCTCCTTGCTGGACGGGCGTTTTGCCTCTATTCTCGTACGCATGAAACGGCCGCTCTACCTCCTCGATTCCTACGCCATCATCTACCGATCCTATTTCGCCCTCATGAACCGCCCCCTGCGCAACCCATCCGGCGCCAACGTCTCGGCCGCCTTCGGCTTCTTCCGCTTCCTCTTCGCGCTCTTCGACGAGCGGAACCCCGGAGCCTTCGCGGCCGTCTTCGACTCCCGGACTAAGACCTTCCGCCACGAGATGTACCCCGAGTACAAGGCCACCCGCCAGAAGACCCCCGAGGACCTCCACGCCCAGATCCCTCTCGTGGAGGAGGGGCTCGCGGCCCTGAAGGTGCCCATGCTCCGCGCCGAGGGCTGGGAGGCCGACGATCTCATTGCCGCGGCCGCCACCCGATGCCGGGCCGAAGGCAGGGAATGCTGGGTGGTCTCCGGCGACAAGGACCTCCTCCAGCTCGTCGGCGGCTCGGTGAGGGCGCTCCGCCCGGATTCCAGTTTCGCCTACCGTCCCTACGGGGCCGAGGACGTGGCCGCCGAATGGGGCGTGCCGCCCGAGCGCATCCTGGACTACCTCTCCCTCACGGGCGACGCCTCCGACAACGTGCCCGGCGTGGCGGGGATCGGCGACAAGACCGCCCTGAAGCTCCTCACCGAGTTCGGGAGCCTCGATGCGATCTACGCTCGCCTGGCCGAGGTCAAGCCCGACTCGCTCCGCACGAAGCTCGAGGTCGGCAGGGAGAGCGCCATGCTGTCGCGGCGCCTCATCACCCTCGACGTCGACGCCCCCCTGGGCTGCGCCGACCTCGACGAGCTCAACCTCGAAGGCCTCGATCGCTCGGCGGCCAATCCCCTATTCCTCCGCGAGGGCATGAAGAGTCTGGTTTCGAAGGCGAACGCGGCCGGTGAAGATCTGTTCTCTGCCGGGGCGGCCGACGCAGCCGGGGGGGGCGGCGGCGGAAACGGGGCCGGCGCCGGGGCTCACTCGGTCTCGGCGGGAGACGCGGCCGTCGCGGCGCGTGGCGATACGGCCACTAACGTGACCAAGAATCTGAAGCTGGAAACCGGCGCCGACATCATTGGCCCCGCGTTCATCAACATCGGCGACATGATCAAGGTCGACACCCGCAGCGGCGAGTACCTCACCCGCG
>JAJXZP010000216.1 GCA_021779995.1 bacterium
CTACTCAGGCTCGCTCGCGCCCCAGGCCGGCGACTTCGGCTACGGCTCCTCGACGACGCTCGGCCTGACGCTGGACGCCACGGGCAGCCGCGCCCGGGCGAGCGCCTCGCTCGAGGCCGCGGTGCTCGACGGGGAGGCGGCCCAGGCCGCCTGGCTCCTCATCCAGGCAGGCGCGGTTCCCACGGACGAGCTCTTCGTCCCGGCGCTGCGGCCCGCCGGAGGTCCCGACCTCATCGCGGCCGCGCGCGTGCGGACCCTCTACGTCACGTACGACGCCGACTGGGCTTCGCTCACCGCGGGCCGCCAGGTGATCAACTACGAGCGCGGCGCGCTCTGGAGCCCGACGGACATCTTCACCGAGCTCGACCTCACCGGGCTCTCGCCCGAGCGTCTCGGCTCGGACGCGCTTCGCCTCGCCATTCCCCTGGGCGCCACCGGCGGCCTCGACCTGGCCGCGGCGCCCGCCACAGTCCTGGCCCAGGGGCGCTACGCGGCGAGGCTCTACGGCCTGGTGCTCGACGTGGACTCGGCGCTCGCCGCGGCCAGGGACGGCGCGGCGGGGACAAGCTCGGTCGGCGCCGACTGCAAGTTCGACCTCGGCGCGAGTTTCTACGGCGACGCCCTGTACACCCTGCCCGACTCGGGCGCGGCCGGGAGCTGGCGGGCGGCCGGGGGCGGCGACTGGGGGACGGGCGACTTCATCTTCGCGGCCGAGTACTACTACAACGGCGGCGGAGCGGCGGCCGATCCCCTCTTCCCCGACACGCAGAACCTCTACGGAAGCCTGACCTGGCGGGCCTCCGAGTTCGTGAACATCTCCGCGGTCGGCATCTGGGATCCGGTCGGCGAGTCGGGCTCGACGACCCTGCTCGCCTCGATCAGCGCCGCCCAGGACGCGAACCTCACGCTGTTCGGCAAGGGGGTCTGGGGTGCCTCGTCGACTGCCGTCCTGGGACAGGGCGGGGCCGCCCTGGTGGCCCAGACCGGGGCGACACTCGAGATTTTCTTCTAGCCGCTCCGGGTGGAGCGGAGCCGCACGCCGATCAGAGCCACACGCCGATCGGCGCCCTCGGCGCCCTCGGCGAGCCCCGGCGAGCCCCGGGCGGCGGTACGAAAATCGTTGACGGCTCAGGCCGAAATCAAGACACGGCTCGTCCTGGTCCCTCCCGCCTCGGATGAATGGAAAACGAGGCGAGACCGGATCGGCCGGGCCATCCGCACGGTCTGCGGCAGCACCCGGAGGCTGGAATTTCGCTCCCCTTTCGTGGCATACTGCCCCGGCTTACACCCCGAGGAGGAGCACCGTGTACAAGAGCGTAGATCCCAAAGTCAACTTCCCGCACATGGAGGAGGACATAGTCCGATTCTGGGAAGAGCGGAGGATCTTCGAACGGTCCATCTCCGAGCGGGAAGGTCGAGAGGAGTTCGTGTTCTTCGACGGTCCTCCCTTCGCCACGGGACTGCCTCACTTCGGCCACTTCGTGCCCGGCACCATCAAGGACATCATTCCCCGCTTCAAGACGATGCGCGGCTTCAAGGTCGAGCGGCGCTTCGGCTGGGACTGCCACGGCCTGCCGGTCGAGAACCTCATCGAAAAGGAGCTCGGCCTCGACTCCAAGACCGACATCGAGCGCTACGGCGTCGCCGAGTTCAACGAGGCCTGCCGCTCCTCGGTCCTGCGCTACGTCAAGGAATGGCGCACCATCATGACCCGCGCCGGCAGGTGGGTCGACTTCGATCACGACTACAAGACGATGGATCCGGACTACATGGAATCCATCTGGTGGGTCATGAAGCGCCTCTGGGACTCGGGCCTCATCTACGAGGGCCACTACATCCTCCCCTACTGCCCCCGCTGCTCCACCGTCCTCTCCAATCACGAGCTCGCCTTGGGGGGCTACAAGGACGTCCACGACCCCGCCATCACCATACGCTTCAAGGTGAGAGCCGCGCCCGCCGCCCTGGCCTCCGGGCTCCCGGGCGGCTCCCTCGCCGACGGTTCCACCTACCTTCTCGCCTGGACCACGACCCCCTGGACCCTCCCCTCCAATCTCGCCCTCTGCCTGGGGCCGGAGATCGACTATGTCTGCGTGGTCGACGCCGCGGCCGACGGCCGGCCCGAGCGCTATATCCTGGCCGAGTCCCGCCTCTCGGCGTATTACAAGGAAGGCTCGAAGGTCGAGATCCTCTGGCGCAAGAAGGGCTCCGAGCTCAAGGGCCTTGAGTACGAGCCCCTCTTCCCCTACTTCGCCGGGACCTCGGAACAGGGCGCCTTCCGCACCTACACGGGCGACCACGTGACCACCGAGGACGGGACGGGCATCGTCCACACCGCCCCCGGCTTCGGCGAGGAGGACCATGAGGTCCTCAAGGGCACCGGCGTGCCCACCATCTGCCCCATCGACGCCGAGTGCAAGTTCACGTCCGAGGTCCCCGACTACCAGGGCCGCTTCGTCAAGGACTGCGACAAGGACATCCTCGAGCGGCTCAAGGCCGAGGGCAAGCTTGTAAAGCGCGACCAGATCCTCCACGCCTATCCCCATTGCTGGAGGTGCGAGCACCCCCTCATCTACCGGGCCGTCGGCTCCTGGTTCGTCAAGATCGACCCGGTCAAGCCCAAGATGCTCGCGGCCAACGCGAGGATCGGCTGGGTGCCCGAGCACATCAAGGGCGGCCGCTTCGGCAAATGGCTCGAGGGGGCGCGGGACTGGGCCATCAGCCGGAGCCGCTACTGGGGCAATCCCCTGCCCATCTGGAAGTGCGAGGACTGCGGCGCGACGATATGCGTCGGCGGCCGCGACGAGCTGGAGCGGCTCTCCGGCGTGCGTCCGAAGGACCTGCACAAGCACTTCGTCGACGACATCGCCATACCCTGCGAGTGCGGCGGCACCATGCGCCGCATCCCCGAGGTCCTCGACTGCTGGTTCGAGTCGGGAGCGATGCCCTACGCCCAGGTCCACTACCCCTTCGAGAACAAGGAGCATTTCGAGGCGCACTTCCCCGCCGACTTCATCTGCGAAGGACTCGACCAGACCCGCGGCTGGTTCTACTCCCTGACCGTCCTCGCGGCCGCCCTCTTCGACAGCGAGGCCTTCAAGGCCTGCGTCGTCAACGGCCTCGTGCTCGCCGAGGACGGCAAGAAGATGTCCAAGTCGCTGCGCAACTTCACCGATCCCACCGCGGTCATGGACAAGTTCGGCGCCGACGCGCTGCGCTTCTTCCTCATGAACTCGGCCGTCACCCGGGCCGACGACCTGAGCTACTCGGACGAGGGCGTGCGCGAGGTCTTAAAGAGCGTCATCCTGCCCGTGTGGAACGCCTACGGCTTCTTCGTCACCTACGCGAACATCGACGGCTTCACGACCGCCGCCGAGGCCCCGGTCGACGCGCGCAATCCCCTGGACCGCTGGATCCTCTCGGTCTGCGAGGGCATGGTCGCCGGCGTGACCGCGGGTCTCGAAGCCTACGACATGCAGCGCGCCATTTCGCCGATCGTGGACTTCATCGACAGCCTCAACAACTGGTACATCCGCCGCTCGCGGCGCCGCTTCTGGCGCTCGGCTCCGCGCCCGGGCGCCCAAGTCCTCGACGAGGACAAGGGCGAGGCCTACGCGACCCTCCATCGGGTCCTGACCAGGCTCGCCCTCGTGACCGCCCCGATCATGCCCTTCCTCACCGAGGAGATCTGGCGGAACCTTAAGCGCGAGGGCGCGAGCGAGTCGGTGCACCTCTGCGACTGGCCCGAGTACGATGCGCGCTACCGCGACGAGGAGCTCGAGCGCAAGATGGCCTCGGTCCGCCACGCGGTGTCGATGGGAAGGGCCCTGCGCGTGCAGCACGATATCAAGCTCCGCCAGCCGCTGGCCAAGCTCCACCTCGTGACCCGCGAAGCCTCCGAGCGCACGGTCCTGCGCGAGATGGAGGAGATCATCCGCGAGGAGCTCAACGTGAAGGAGGTGGTCCTACGCGACAACGAGGAGGATCTCGTCGTCTACCGCGCCAAGGCCAACTTCCGCGTCCTCGGCAAGGAGCTGGGAGGCCAGATGAAGGCCGCGGCCGAGAAGATAGCCGCGCTCGCCTCGCACGAGATCGCGGGCATCCTCGAAGGGGCGCAGCTCGAACTGCCCCTGCCCGGCGGGCGCACCCTCGTCCTCGACAAGGACAAGCTCGAAATTTCCCGCGTCGAGCGCGAGGGGCTCAAGGTCCTGAACGAGGGGGCCCTCACCGTGGCCCTCGACACCGAGATCACCGAGGAACTCCTCGCCGAAGGCTACGTCCGGGACCTCGTGCGCGGCGTCCAGAACCTGCGCAAGGATTCCGGGCTCGAGGTGACCGACCGCATCAGGCTGCGCGTGGGCGGCGACGAGGAGCTCAAGTCGGCGCTCGACCGCTTCACGGAGTTCGTCCGCGGCGAGACGCTCGCCGTCGCCGTGGCCTGGGAGAAGGTCGAGGACGGGAATCCGCTGACGCCGATCGAGGCGGGCGACAAGGTCTGGCTCGCCGCGGTGGAGAAGGCCTGAGGGCCGAACGGCCTTCGGGCGGAGAAGCTCAAGGGGGCATGACATGATTCCCGAAAAGGTGCGGACGGTCCTCGCCGCCAACGGACTTGAGGCGCTCGAGTTCGAGCCGGGCAGCACGCCCACCGCCCAGATGGCGGCGGCGCGCATCGGCGTCGAGACGGCGCGCATCGCAAAGTCGCTCCTCTTCAAGGACAAATCGGGGGGCTATCACCTCGTGGTCTGCCCGGGCGACAAGCGCCTCTCCTCCTCCGTTCTCAAGCGGGTCATCGGCTCGAAGGTCTCCATGACCGACGCCGACGAGACCGAGCGGGTCACCGGCTACCGCCCCGGCGGCGTCTGTCCCTTCGCCCTCGAAGGCGTGGACATTCTCCTGGACCGCGAGCTGGAGCTCTACCCGACCGTCTACCCCGCGGCGGGCACCGACGCCACGGGCGTCCCCATGAGCTTCGCCCTGCTCGCGCGGATCACCGGCGGAAAGGTCGTCGACCTGTCCTCGGCCGAGGCCGACTAGCCTGAGGCCGGGACCGACCAAGATTTTCGGGGCAGCCGCTCAATCGGCAGGAGCGGGGGGCTTCGCGGCCTCAGGCAGCTTCGCGGCCTCAGGCAGCTTCGCGGCCTCCGCCATGGCGGCGATGCGCTCCATGGTCTCGGCGGAGAGGTAGTGCTCGATGCGGCAGGCGTCGCGCTCGGCGGTCTCGGGGGACACGCCGACGATTTCGCGCAGGAAGGTCGTCAAGAGGCCGTGCCGATGCCGGATCTCCGCCGAGGCTCGCTCCCCCTCGGGGCTCAGGATCACCTGGCCGTAATGCTCGTGGCTGATGAGAGCGCGCCGCTCCAGCTCGTGGAGAGCGGTGTGGACCGAGGGCTTGGAGACGCCGAGCTCGCGCGCGATGTCGGTGACGCGGACCTCCGCCGATTTTTCGCGCAGGAGGCTTATGGTCTCCAGGTACATTTCGAGGCTCTCGGTCATCGCCGGCCTCCCTCGCCGGGCCCGCGCCCCAGTCCGTAGCGCTCGAGGACGCCCGGCCGGAGAAACGGCCCCAGGCTCTCCCAGTCCAGGAAGATCCAGTACTCGCCGGCCTCCCTCGCCGCGATGCTCCCCGGAGCATAGTAGAACGCGATGCCGGAAGCGGCCACGGCCAGGTCCTTCCCCGGCCGCATGCTTTCTCCGTCGAAGCCCGCGGCGACGAGCGAGGCCCCCGGCGCCAGAGCCAGTTCGTCGCGGAGCTTGGCCGTCAGCGGCTGCGCGAGGCCGTCCTGCCAGTCTCCCTGCAGGAAATCCTCCGGGCCGAGAACGCGCAGTTCGACCGTGTCTATCGCGGCGAAGCGCGTCTCCACCGTGCCGTGGATGCCGCCGACATAGGACGAGACGCGCGTGCCTAGCGACAGGAGGGAAGGCGACCGGAAGACGACGAACTGGCGGCTCGTGTACGACCAGCGGGCGTCGGGCCGCGCCTCTCCTCGCTTCGCGGCCGGCCCGACCGCGCTCCGGTAGCTCGCGACGAAGGCGTCGCGCCGGCGCTCGAGGCGGAGGTCGAGGGGCTCCCCGCCGAGAAACGTCGCGCGATACCAGTCGCGCAGGCGCTCGGGCCGCTCAGGCTCGAGGCCGACGGCGCGGAAGAGGGTGGGATGCCGGAGATCGGAGTTCGCGCCGGAGGAACCCGACTCGACACGCGCCAGACGGAGGCTCGAGGAAAGGCCGGTCCCGTTCCGCCGGGCGAGGACGAGGCGACGAGGCGAGCCGTCGTCGGGCGCGGCATACATGCCCTCGATGCGTCGCCCGGAATCGCTCAACGTGCCTTCGATCGTGGCGGGCGGAGCGGCGGCTCCCCCGGAGTACAGCCTGAGGGAAAGGTCGCCCGCGCCGTCGACCCGGCCCTCCGCCAGGCCGAAATCGCCCGAGCCGCGGTCCTCCCAGGAGCCCCAGGCGGCCGAACGGTCGCGCATGAGGTGGAGCTCGAGGCCGAGCGATCCGACCTCGACATAGCTTCGAGCCGACAGGCCCGTGAGGCTCGGGGCGACGGAGCAGGATGCCGAAAGGAGGGCGAGGGCGACAAGGATCGCCGCCGAGGCGAAATCGCCCGGGCCGATCGCCGCGCGGGCCGGGGCGATGGCCGGGCCCGCGGCGGCTTCGAAGCCGGAAAGGCCGGCGGGCGTGCCGGAGAGCCCGAGACCGGCTGCCGGTCGAGGTCGGTCGAAGCGGGGTGCTGTCATCGTTCGCACTACTATAGCGAACGGCGGTTTTCACCTCAAGCCGTCCGAATTTCCGCTTGACGTCGACGCCTCCTTCGTCGACTATAGCGAGGATAGCCCTGGGGGACCACGCGCGCGGCCTTCGGGACCGAGTTTGGCGCGAGCGGCCGCAGGACCGGAAGGTGGTTTGTCGATCATGCGCAAAGACCCTCTGAGATATCTCCTGCCCGCATCGGGATTGTTCGTCGTCGGGACCGCGGGCGTCTCGCTCTTCGCCCCCGGAACGGTCTCGCATGCGATTATCGGCATCCTCGCCCTCGCCGCGATCCTCTGCGCCGCCGCGGCGTGGCTCTTCCATATCTTCGGCGGTTCGACCTCGGCCCGGAGCCTCATCGAGGAGGGAGGGCGCATCAACGCGACCTTGGACGAGCTCTCCGCGGGCCTGGTCAAGCTCTCCACCGGGGACCTCGCCGCCTTCGTCGAACCTCCCGCCCGTGGGGAATCCCTGACCGCCGTCGGGCTCATGTCGCGCTTCTCGCCGGTGTTCGCCGACATGTCGAGGCGCCTCGCGGAGAGCGTGGTCAGCTTCGACGCCATCACCGACGAGCCCTCCCTGCGGCTCTTCTATGTCGGTTCGGACAGCTTCGAGGAAGGCCGCGCCATCGGAGCCGCCATCGGCCGGGCGCTCAACGGCAAGGGCCGGGTGGGCATCATCGTGGGCGACCTCAGCTCGGTCAATTACAGCCTGCGCCGCCGGGGCGCGATAAGCATCCTCGCGGAGAAATATCCCTCGATCTCCGTCGTCGAGACCTTGGAAGCCGCCGAGTCTCCCGAAAGAACGCACGACGCGGCCGCCGCCCTCTTGTCCCGGCATCGCGGACTGGAAGCGATCTACGTCGCGCAGGGAGCGACCCCTCCCTCGGCGGCGAAGGCGGTGATCGACGCGGGATTGAAGGGCAAGGCCCTGGTTTTCGGCCACGACCTGACCGAGGAAACGGCGGCCATGATCGCTGAAGGGGTCATAGCCGGAACGCTCTCCCAGGATCCCTACGCCCAGGGCTACAATCCGGTCGTCCTCCTCTTCAACCACCTGGCCGCCGGCTGGAAGCCCGTCGTCCCCCGTCTTCTGACCACCCTGGAGACCATCAACCGCGACAATATGGAAAGCTTCCGCAACGCCGGCTCAAGCGGAAGACGCGGTCGGAGCGTCGGGCTCGCCCAGATTTCTCCTTCGGCCGACCGCACGAAGCGTCCGCGCATCGCGGTCGTCCTCCCGGACACCGCGGGGTTCTGGGCCCCGATGCGCCAGGGCATCATGGATGCGAAGAAGGACCTGGAAGGCTTCGGCGTCGAGGTGCAGCTCTTCACGCCGCCGAGCGAAGCGGGATCCGACCGGAGCGCCGCGGTCTACGCTCCCCTGGTCGAAAAGCTCGGCTCCGAAGGCTGGCATGGACTGGCCGTTCCCATCTTCGACCGCGCCCTCGTGGCCGTGGTGAATCGCGTGATCCGCAAGGGGATCACCGTCGCGACCCTCAATTCCGAGCCCGTGAGCCTCAGGGAGACGGTCGGCTCGACCGCGCGGCACGCCGAGACCCTCATCACGGTGGCCGCGGAGCTGGCCGCCTCGGCCGAAGAGTCGGGGCAATCGACCGTGCGGATCAGCTCGACCATGGGCAAGATCGGCGAGAGCCTCAGGGGCCAGACCAAGGAGGTCGAGCGTACGGGCAAGGAGCTCGGAGCCCTCGTCGAGAGCATCGCCAAGGCGAAGGACTCGGCGGGCGAGAGTCGGGCGATAGCCGGCAGGGTCGCGGCCTCTTCGAAGGAAGGCTTCGCCGCGGTCTCGGGCATGGCCGCCACCGTGAAGTCGCTCGAGGATGCATCCTCGGTGGCCGCCGAGACGATCCGCGCCCTCACCGCCGACACGGCCAGGATAGGATCGATCGTGTCCTCGATCTCCGACCTGGCCAACCAGACCAACATCCTCGCCATCAACGCCTCGATCCAGGCTGCGCGGGCGGGCGAGCAGGGCAAGGGCTTCGCCGTCATCGCGGCGGAGATCCGCAAGCTCGCCGAGCAGTCGAACCGCTCCGCCGGCGAGATCACCGACCTGATCTCCCGCGTGGGCACGAGCGTCAAGAACGCGGCCGAAGCCACCTCGCGCGGACTGGCCAAGTCCAAGGAAAACGCCGAGCACGCGGCCCTCTCCGAGAAGAGCCTCGTGGACATCGCGTCGGCCGCCTCGGAGAGCGAAAAGCGCATGGGCGTGATCTTCGCGGCCGTGGAGGAGATGTCCTCGTTCTCGCGGACGATCGAGGGCACGATGCGCGAACTCATGCGGGTCAACGGAGGCTCGGGCGAGGCGGCGGCGGAGATCGAGTCGGCCACCAAGGAGATGTCGGCCCAGGCGACCGACGTGGCCAGGATGGCGCAGACCCTCTCCGAGATGGCCAAGGCCCAGCAGGTCCTGCTCTCGCAGTTCAGGCTTACGCGGGAATGAGAGCGCCTCCGGTCCCGCGGGGCCGGAGGCGAACGGCGCCGCCGGGCGGCTTCGTCGGCGTCTCACTGCCGCTCTGCGCTTGCAAAATCTGACATTCTCGGTAATAGTGTCCGAGTCGCGGGGTACCTTACCGCCGCACGAAAGGACATTCCGGCCATGGTCGACTCAACGTACCGTGCGTCCCCGTACCGCTGGGCCGTACTCGCGGGCTTCATGCTGGTCAATCTCGTCATCCAGGTCCTCTGGATCTCCTACGCCCCGATCACCGCCGACGCGGCCGCGTTCTACGGGGTCTCCGAGCTGGGCATCGGCTTCATGGCGATGGTCTTCATGATCGCCTACGTCCCCCTCGCCATCCCGATCGCCTGGGCCATCGACCGCTGGGGCTTCCACAAGAGCGTCGGCTTCGGCTCGGTCGTCTTCACCCTCTTCGCCGTCCTCCGCGGCCTCGCCGGGCGGAGCTTCGTCGTCGCCATGATCGCCTCCACGGGCATGGCCATGGCCCAGCCCTTTTTCCTCAACGCCTGGACCAAGATGCCCGCGCACTGGCATCCCGCCGACGAGCGCGCCACGGCGGTGGGCCTCATCACCTTGGCGAATCTCCTGGGCATCGCGGGCGGCATGGTCTTCACTCCTCTCTTGACGGCGGCCATGCCCATAGACAAGGTCCAGTTCGTCTACGCCCTGGCCATGGCGGTCGCGACGGCGGTCTTCATCGTCGTGGCGCGCGAATATCCGCCCACGCCCGTCGGCCCCGCGAACAACGAGGGCAAGTCGCTCATGCTCGACGGACTCAAGAACGCCATGTCCGTGCCCAGTTTCAAACTCTTCCTCATCATCGTGTTCATCGGCATGGGTCTCTTCAACGGAGCCACGACCTGGATCGAGGAGATCGTGCGGCCACGCGGCTTCGGGGCCTCGGACGCCGGCACCTTCGGCGCCCTGCTTCTGGTCGGCGGCATACTCGGCGCGGTCGTCATCCCGGCGCTCTCGGACAAGACGGGCCGCCGCAAGCCGTGGATGTTCGGCGCCCTCCTGGCCGCGGTGCCCGGCATCGTAGGCATGGCCTACGAACGGAGCTTCTGGCCCCTCGCCGCGAGCTCCTTCTTCCTCGGCTTCTTCCTCACGAGCGTCATGCCGGTGGGAATGCAGTACGCGGTGGAGGTTACCCGTCCCACCCCCGAGGGCACCTCGAACGGGCTCATCCAGCTCTTCGGCCAGGCCTCGGTGGTGTTCGTCTATTTCATGCAGATCCTGCGCGACCCGGCGGGGAGCTTCACGCTGAGTCTCCTCGTCTTCGCCGGCCTCGTCGCCGCCGCCGCCTTCCTCATCCCCTTCATGAAGGAGCCCGAGCGGATACCGGCGGCGAAGGCGGAGATCAGTCCCGGTCCGCGGGAGAGCGACCTGGAGCCCGCACCCTGATCGTATAGATCAGGGCTGATCGGCGGACACCGGGCAGGCGGGCGCCGAGCTTGACTAGAGCCGATCGGCAGGCGGCGTCGGGCATCGCGTTCGGCGTCGGGCACATCGCGTTCGGCGTCGGGCATCGCGTTCGGCGTCGGGCATCGGGCATCGCTCAACGACGGCCGTCGCCCGGCGCCGGACTCGATCAGCGCCGGGGACCGGAGCGGAAGTGCGCCGCCAGAACGGTCGTCATGAGCTCGTGGTCGCGGAGCGAGGCGGTTTCGCGCGCCGAGTGCATCGATAGGAGCGGGGCTCCGATGTCGACGGTGGCTATTCCGGTGTGGGCCGATGTCATGGGGCCTATCGTGGAGCCCGGAGCGATGTCGGCTCGGCTCATGTACTTCTGGCAGCCCACGCCCGCGTCGGCGCAGAGGAGGCGGAAGGCCGCCTCCGCCTCGGCGTCGGTGGCGTAGCGGAAGTTGGCGTTGGCCTTGAGCGCCGGCCCGCCGCCGAGCAGGGGCGCGTAGCTTTCGTCGAACTTCTCGGCGTAGGAGGGGTGCCAGGCCTGGGCCACGTCCACCGATACGGAGAAGGAGCGGGCGAGAGCGCGGTAGAAGTCCTCGGTGCCGCAGCCCTGGAGGGCGCAGATCCGCCCCAGGATGTCGCGGAGGAAGGACGAGTCCGCCCCTCGGGCCGTGCGCGAGCCGATCTCCTCGTTGTCCAGGAACACGGCCACCTGCCCGTGGCGCGCCGGGACCGCATCGACGAAGGCCTCGAGGATGGCATGGCAGCCCAGGAGGTCGTCGAGGCGATAGGCGTTGATGAGCTCGCCCTCCTCGCCGAAGACGACCGAGCGCTGGGCGTCGACGAAAAAGAGGTCGGCGCCGAGCACGGCCTCGGGCTCGACTCCCAGTTCGCGGGCCACGAGGCGGAGGATCCAGGAGGCCGCGGCGCTCCCGCCCTCGTCCCCGGCGCTCCCGCCTTTGTCTGCGGCGCCCTCCGGGGTCTCGAGCCCGGCGGCGACGAGGACGGGCAGGTGGGTCTGGGCGTTCAGCTCGAAGCCCTTGTTCACGTCGCGGTTGAGGTGGATGGCCAGGTTGGGCACGACGCCCACCGGCCTCGAGAGATTCAGGAGCCGGTACTCGATCCGCCGATCCCCGGCCTGCTGATCCTCGGCCCGCCGAGGATCGGCGACGCCGCGCAGCGCCACCCGCCCCGCCAGGGCGAGGGGCCTGTCCATCCAGGTGGAGAGTATCGGAGAGCCGTAGACCTCGACGGCCGCGCGCTCGAGACCCTTGCCGGAGAGGGGCTTTTCGATGCGCGCCTTCAGGGCAGGGCTGTCGGTGTGGGCGCCCGCGAGGGCGAAGCCGGTCTCCTGGGGCGGCAGGAGGCCGGGCCGGAATGCTATGAGCGAGGAGCCGCCTCGCACCACGAAATGCAGGGCGCCCGGCTCCAGTTCCCAGGCCGAGCCCTCGTCCAGCCGCCGGCCGCCCCGGGCTTCGAGGAGGGCGGCCATGGAGTCCACCGCGTGGAAGGCGGTAGGCGAAGCGTCGAGGAAATCGCCGAGGCGTTTGGTTGAAGCGCTGGTCATGGCCTAATCTACCACGAAACGCTCCCGGTGAGGATGGGGCCGTAGTGGAAGAGGTAGACCGAGGGCGAGGCATCGACGTGGCTGCTGTCCACCGGCCCCTTGGGCGTGATGCACATCACCGTCTGGCCTCCCAGGTTGAAGCCCAGGCCGAAGCCCAGGCGCACGGGCCCCGCATCACCGACCCACTGCAGGCCCAGGGTAAGGTCGTAATCGACCATCATGGCTATCTGCGTCGCGCTCCAGAGCGGTTTCCCGTTGGCCGTCTCGACCCACTGTTGGGCCTGGGAGCTTATGTACGACAAGCCCCCGCCCGCCCGGTCCTGGGTCGTCATCCAGATCCCGAAGCCGTCGCGCTGGCCGAGACTCCCCGTCCGCATGAAGGCGTCGTGGAGGGTGTCCACGCCGAAGAGAACTGAGTAGATGTGGAAGGACATGTCCGGCTGGTAGACCGATTGCGTGGCCCACCACACCTCTTGGCGCGTAGTGTCGTAGGTGAGGCAGTCGAGCTGTACGGGCAGCTGGTAGGAGGTGTAGCCGATGCCGAAGTAGCCGATGCCCCCCGACTTCGGGTAGTAGAGGAGGTCGACGCTGATGTAGGAGTTGTCGAAGCTGCTCTGCGCGGGCATGCCCGCGACCGTTGGTCCCGACCAGATCGCCGTGCCGCGCAGCTCCGAGCTCTGGACCCTGAGAGTGAAGCCCGAATAGTTGATGTAGCCCATGAGGCTGTTGAGCTTGCCGATGAAATTGTTGTCCACATCGACGTTGAGCCCCACCTTGAGACGGAGCTTGCGGAAGAAAAGATCGCCCGCGTAGAAGGTGGTGGCGGTCTGGTCCATCGAGACCGCGAGCTGGTTCACCCGCGGGGTGTTGTAGCCGAAGAGCTGGTCGGCGAAGGCGTCGAAATCGCCGGCTCCCCAGGTGTCGACGGGGATGATGGAGAAGCTTCCGCTCGTGGTGATGAGCGGCTCGACGACGTTCGCGAGGTTCCGAAGCGTCTGCGCGCGCCCTTCGATAAGCTGGAAGAACATGAAGACCAACACCGACGAGGCCAAACCCGCGAAGCGGACCAGGTGGCTGCTCATATCCGCAGTATATCACGCCTCGAAGGCGGGCACGCAATTCCGGCTGGGACACCCATGACATTTGTAATGGAAAAGTCGTGACATCGCTATCTGACCGAACTTCGCGGTCTTCGGTATTTTCTCCGTGACAGCTCGCGCGAACGGAATCGGGCGGGCGTAGGAGGGAATCCTTGAACACGCGAAGGACGGCGTTCCTGTTTCTGGTGGCCCTGGTGTCCGGCTGGGCCTGGGCCGCTCCCCTGCCCTCGCTGACCTTGACGAGGCTCGACGGCCGCTCGATCACGCTGCCCCAGTCGGGCGAGGCGTTGACGGTGCTCGTCGTCGGGTTCAGTCGACGGGCAGGGAAGCTGGTCGACGCCTGGGCCGATCGC
>JAJXZP010000020.1 GCA_021779995.1 bacterium
GCTCGTCGCCGCGGCGGGCGCCGCCGGCGCCGCGGGCGTCGGGACCGGCGGCGCGGCCGCCGGCGCCGCGCTTGTCGGCGACAGCATCGCCGCCAGGTCGGCGTAGCCCCGCTTGGCCGCGATGTCCGCAGCCGTCTCGCCGGCGATGTTCCGCGCGCTCCTGTCGGCTCCCGCCGCGATGAGCCACTCGGCCGCCTTCGTGTTCCCCGTCATCGCCGCGTAGTGCAAGAGCGTGTTGCCCAGCTTGTCCTTCACCCCGATCCCCGCCGCCTGGACCACCGTCTTGAGCGAATCCGTTCCCTGGGTCATCGCGAGGCCGGCCGGCGTCTCGCCGGTGGCGTTGCGGGCGAAGAGGTCGGCCCCCGCCTTGATGAGCCGGGCCGCGACGTCCAGCTCGCCCGAGCGCAGGGCGGCGTGGAGGACCGTGTCGCCGAAGCGGTCGCGGCTGTCCAGCCTGGCTCCCGCCGCGAGCGCGAGGTCGACCGCCGCGACCGTGGGCTTGGACTCCACGATGATGCGCAGGCAGGACATGCCGTTGGGGTCGCTCAAGTTGGCGGTCTTCGGCGTGAGGACCGCCTTGAGCACCGCGTCGCCGCGCTTCAAGGCGAGCGTGAGCGGCGACTCGCCGTCGGCGTCTCGGGCGAGGATGTCTCCGCCCGAGGCGATGAGGAGCCGGGTCAGGTCGGCGTCGCCCGAGTCGACGGCTTCGATGAGGGCCGTGCGGCCCTGCGCGTCGCGGGCGTTCGGCTGGGCGCCCGCGGCCAGGAGGTCCCGCGCCAGATCGCCCGAGCCGAGCTTCACCGCCGCCGCGAGCGGAGCGACGCCGTTGTTGTCGCGGGCGTTCGGGTCGGCCCCCTTGCCGAGCAGGTACTCGAGCATGCCCTTGTTCTTCTTGCGCACCGCGAGGTACAGGGGCGTCTCGCCGGCGGCGTTGCGCGCGTCGATCTCGGCCCCCGCCTTCACGAGGATCGGCAGGCAGTCGCCGGCGCCCCAGAGCACGGCGTCGTGCAGGGGCGTGTCGCCCATCGCGTCGCGGGCAGAGACCGAGGCGCCGAGACCGATCAGCGCCTGGGCGGCGCGGGCCGCGTCGGCCTTCACGGCGACGTGCAGGCTCGTCTCGCCCGAGTTGTTGACCGCGTCGAGCACGGCTCCCTTGCCGACGAGGTAGGGCACGGCCTTGTACAGATCGCGCCTCGCCGCGTGATGGAGGATCGTGTCGCCGTTCGAGTCCCGCAAGAGCACGGTGGTGGGCGTGAACATCCACTCGACGGGGCCGTCCTTGGCCGTGAGCGCGAGGGAGAGCGGGGTCTCGCCCTTCTCGTTGGAGGCGAAGATGTCGGCCTTGGCCAGGATGAGGGCCTCGCCCTGGGGCCGCAGGTTCCGGCGCACGGCCAGGTGCAGGGGGGTGTCGCCCGCGTTGTTGCGCGAGTTGGGATCGGCCCCCTTGGACACGAGCAGGGCGATGACGTCGGGGCCGGCCCCGAGGCCGACGGCCAGGGCGACGCAGTTGTTGCCGTTGTTGTCCCGGGCCTTCACGTTCTCGCTCGTCATGATCGCGTCGATGCCGTCGGTGCCCTGGTCGATGGCTATGGAGAGGGCGTTCTCGCCCTTGGCGTTCACGAGGAAGATGTCGGCTCCGGCGGCCAGGAGGGGCTTCGCGTACTCGTAGCGCTTCTCGCGCAGGGCGAGCATGAGGGCCGTGTCGCCCGCGGCGTTGGCCGCGTTGACCGGGGCCTTGGCGTCGATGAGCTCCTGGATGAGGGCGACGGGGTAGCCGAGCATCACCGCGACGTGCAGCGGGGTGTTGCCGTTGCGGTCCTTGAGCGAGGGGTCGGCGCCGTACTTGAGCAGAAGGCTCACGCCTCCCGTGCGCGCGCCCTGGGGCATGGCGATGTGCAAGGGTGTGTTGTCGAAGCCGTCGCGGGCGTTGGGATTGGCTCCCGCCTTGAGGAGTATCTCGGCCCCGTCGAGCCAGCCCTCGCGGATCGCGACGTGGAGCGGCGTGTTGCCCGCGGTGTCGTGGACGTTCGGATCGACCTTGCGCGAGAGGAGGAAGAGCACGAAGCCCTTCTGCTCCTGGGACACGGCCTCGTGCAGGGGCGTGGCCCCGTCGGAGAAGCGCACCGAATTGTAGTCGACCGCCTTGGCGGCCTGCACGAACCAGGCGAAGTTGGGATTCGAGGAGGTCGAGCCCTTGAGCACCAGGGCCTCGGCGATCTGGGCGGCCTCGATCCGGTCGGGGTGGAGGAAGGCCAGGTCGAGGGGCGTCTGGCCGGAGGAGTCCTTAAGGCCGGGGTCGGCCCCGATGGCCAGGAGGCGGTTGACGTCGTCGACGAGGAGACGGTCGGCCGCGAGATGGAGGGCCGTCTTGCCGTCGCTCGAGCGCGCGTTCACGTTCTTCGCGTCGAACACCGCACCCAGCATGTCGCCGCCCACCGCGAGCGCGGCGTCGGCGGGCGTGCTGCCCTTGGCGTCGGCCGCGAAGAGGTCGGCCCCCTGATCGGCGAGGATCTTGGCGCAGGCGAGCGAGCCCGAGTCCACGGCGTGGCGCAGCGGGGTCTTGCCCGCGGGATCGCGGACATCGGGCTTGGCGCCCAGGGCGAGGAGAAGGGTCACGATCTGGGGCGAACCCTTGTCGACCGCGCGGTGCAGGGGGTAGAAGCCCTCGGCGTCGGGCGTGTTGAGCTGCTCCTGGTTGGCGAAGTAGGTCTTGATCCCCTCGGTATCGCCCGCCGCTATGAGCTGGGCGAGGCTGAGCTTGGCCGGTTTGGGGGCCGGCGTGGGCGCCGCCGGAGGCGGGGGCGAGGAGCAGCCGGACAGGGCGGCCGCGGTCAGGAGGATCGCCGAGGCGCATAACGCGGCGAGGAGGATGCGGCGCGACGGAGCGTGGCGGCGCGACGGAGCGTCGCGGAGGGCCGCCGCGTCGCGGAGGGCCGCCGTGTCGCGGTGCGCCGCGGAGGGGAGCGCCGCGGAGGGGAGCGCCGCGGAGGGGAGCGCCGCGGAGCGGCGAAGGACCGAAAGAGCTTGTCCACCTGCGGATTTCTGCATGTTTTTCTCCTCGCGGCGGCCCCGACTCGCTCGGGCGCACCGCGAAAATTGTAGCACGAGTGCCCTTCGAAAGTCGACCGCAATTCGCGCGCCGGTCCTCGGTCTCTTCGAGCCTCGGTCTCTTCGAGCCCCGGTCTCTTCGAGCCCCGGTCTCTTCGAGCCCCGGTCTCTTCGAGCCCCGGTCCCTTCGGTCTTCGGGCGCCGCTAGCCGGACGCCACCACCGGTCAAACCCGATAGGGTAACGATACAAGCCACGAGCTTGTCCCGGCGGCGCTCGATGGCGGCGCGAACGAGCCGCCGAATTGTCCGCACATGGCCTGGACGATTTCGAGGTGCAATCCTCTGAGGCCGGATTCGGATACCGTCCCGTCGTCCGAAACCATGACCCGCAACTCGTCGATCGTCCGTTCAACCCGTATGCGCAGCTGCCCTTCCGAACGGCCGATGAAGTCGTTCTCGCACGAGTTCGCGATGAGTTCCGCGATGCACAGGCCCAAGGGTATGATGACATCCATGGATACCATGATCCGTTCGGCGTCCACCGATGCCGTGATGATTCCAGCGGATTCCGGAATCTTCATCTCGATGATGCTTTGCGCGAGATCATCGAGATATCTGCCGATGTCTATGCTGGTCATCGGAGCCGATTGGAAGAGGAGATCCTGCGCGAGCGACATTCCGATTATGTGCGTGCGAAGACCGTCCAGCGCCTTGACGCCGGCGTCATCGGAGCTTTCGCGCGAATGGAGGGCGGCGAGGCTCAAGAGTACCTGGAGATTGTTTCTTACCCGATGTTGGACTTCTTTGAGGAGCACCTGGTTTTCTTGCAACAGCTCGGAGAGCTGCCGTTCGCGCCTTCGCCTCTCCTGCAGTTCCTCCTCGAGATTCCTGGAGAGGCGACCAAGTTCGCGGTTCTTCTCGACGAGGGTCATGATCATCTCGCCGATCCCCTGACTGATGGCCGAGATTTCGTCGTTGATCGAAGGATCCGCCGTTCCCTCGCAGGAATCCGATTCCGCGCTTTTCAGCCTTTGAACAAGGCCTTCTATCCGTTTCGTCACATGCTCCGAGAAACTCCGACGGGCTCTGTACCAACTCGCCGATGAGGCCATGGCGGCGATCGCCAGTCCCGCCAGCAAGCAAAACAGCCTGAAGTTCCGGATAGGGAGCAAATCGATCGAGAATACTTCGATAAAGCGGGAATTGAAGAAATCGACACCGCTCTGTCGGAGGGGGGCGACCCTGGCGTAATATTCGCGATTTCCATCGAAATGTTGCGCGATGCCCTTCCTGACGGCTTCTTCCAGGAACTCCATGGGAAGGTCGCTCGCCGATCCTTCTCTGAGCAGGCTCCACGGCTTTACATTGCCGGGACCAAACGTAACGAGGTCGGCCAGCCATACGAGCTTGCCGTCGCCGCCGGGCGAGGGCAGATCGAATATCTGCTTGATGCTTTTCCCGTAGCCGCTGTCCGGGATCGCCTCGGTGAAGATCTGCCGGAGAGTTGTCGAGATTTCGATTATGACCGTGGAGCCGGGAGGGCTATAGAACTGGTACACGTTGATGCGTCCGGTTTGGGTGGAAAGACTGAGACTCTGATTGTTGACCTTGCCGGTTCCCACCAATCCCTCGAGGAAGGCTTTGAAATCATCGCCCAGGGAAAAGAGGTCGAGACCGCGATCGGGTTCGAAGCTGGTCGCCGCGACCACGCCGTCCGGCCCGATGAGGTATATCTCCCCCACCTTGAGCCGGGCGGCCTCGGCCGCCAAACCGCTTGGCGTCGCGTGGGCGAAGGCGGCAGGGGAAGAATACTGCCTGCCGAGCTCTCTGAGCGCGATAGCGCCCGCTCCCCGGGACCTTTGCGCGAGGCCGTTCGACAAGTCCGCGAACAGGGTGATATCATCCCCGACCGTCGCGAAGGCAGTCCTGCGGGCCCTCTCATAGAGATGGTCGAAGAAAAGCTCCCCGATGAAGTAGACACCGAATGTCGAGATCAGCGAGCATGCCGCGATGGTGACGATGAGCTGCAAATGGATATAGTGCCGCAGGGTACCCGTGGGGGTCTTCATGCCGCTTGATTACCTTGGATCGGCGAGAGGTCCGTAGCTGATTCCTGCCGTTCCATATTCCTTTCGACGGGAGTGGCGCCGAGATCGCTTTCGCAGGCTCCGGGGCAGCCGGGTGACCCGAGCTTCGAACATATCATCAGCGATGCCCCTCGTCCACCGCGAAGCCCTCGCCGGCCCTGCCTCGCCGACGATCTCTCCCATAGCGGCTACGGCCTCTCCAGCCGAAGAACCGCCGGGCCGCGACCTTGCCGCCCACGTCGCGGCCTGTGTACATTTGAGCGGTCGCCGCGGCGGGATCCGCATGCGGCGTCGTAGCCTTTACCCGTGGAGGTGGCGATGCGAATCGCCGGGGAGGAAGCGCGGGTCTCGGTCACCCTGAGCTGGGCCCAGGGCCTCGACGGATCGATCGCCGCGCGCCGGGGGCAGCGTACGCGGATTTCGGGCGAGGCCTCGCTCGCGGCGACGCACCGGCTCCGCTCCGAGCACGACGCCATACTCGTCGGCGTGGGGACGGTGCTCTCCGACGACCCGCGTCTCGATGTCCGCCGCGCGCCAGGCGCCAGCCCGCAGCCGATCATTCTCGACGCGGGTCTCAGGACCCCGCTCGGGAGCGCCCTCGTGGGGCGCGCAGACCAAAAGCCCTGGATCTTCGCCGCGGCGAGCGCCGCACCCGAGCGCCGCGCGGCCCTGGAGGCGGCGGGCTGCCGCATCATGAGCGCCGGCGTCGACGCGGCCGGCCGGCTGGACCTGGCCGAGGTGCTCGCCGGCCTGGCGGACTCCGGCATCGCGAGCCTCATGGTGGAGGGCGGGGGTGCCGTCCTGGTCGCCTTTCTGGAGTCCAGGCTCGTCGACCGGATAGTCGTCACTCTCGGACCGAGCCTGCTGGGCGGCTACAATCCCTTTACCCGAGGCCCCGCCGGCGCCTTCCCCGTGGATCTGGACGATCCGCTCATTTCCGTGCTCGGCGCCGATGTCGTCATCGACGGCGTGCCGCGCTGGCCCGCCCCGAGCTAGCCGGGGGCCCGAGGTGTCGGCCTCCCGCCGCCGCCGCACCGGCCTGCCCGCCCGGTGCCACCGCCGCGCTGGCCCGTCCCGAGCTAGCCGGGGGCCCGAGGTGTCGGCCTCCCGCCACCGTTACGCCGGCCCGCCCGGCGCCGACGGCAGAGCCCTCGATCGAGCTAGCCGCCCCGCCGCCTCGTCTGTATATTTGAGCAGTTGGCGCGGCAGCGCGGCCCGCGTTTCCCGGACCGCTTCGCGCGCCGTGAATCCGACATGAGCGCGCTCGGTGGAGGTTCTATGCTGATTCCCGAAATAGAAGAGATAATCGCCCAGGACATCGAGTCCATGCGCCAGTGCCCCGAGGGCCTTCGCTGCGCGACCTGCGCCCTCGAGGTCTGCGTGCGCGTGGTCTCGGTGGCCGACTTTCCCTCCGAGTACGGCCACTTTCGCATCATCGGCTTTGTCAACAACCGCGACGGCAAGGACCACATCATCGTCCTCAAGGGCGAGATCGGCGACGGCGAGAATATCCTCACCCGCGTCCACTCGGCCTGCCTCACGGGCGACTCCCTGGGGAGCCTACGCTGCGACTGCGGCCCCCAGCTCCACGAGGCCCTGCGCATCATCGAGGCCGAGGGCCGCGGCATCGTCCTCTACCACCAGGAGGAGGGCCGCGGCATCGGCCTCGTCAACAAGCTCCGCGCCTACGCCCTCCAGGACTCGGGCTACGACACCTACGAGGCCAACATCGCCCTCGGCTTCGAGGCCGACGAGCGCGACTACCGCATCCCCGCCGAAATGCTCAAGAAGATCGGCGTCAAGAGCGTGCGGCTGCTCACCAACAACCCCGAGAAGGTCGAGGCCATCGAGCGCTACGGCATCGAGGTCGCCGAGCGGGTCCAGCACGAGCTCCCCGCCCACAAGCAGAACGAGCGCTACCTCCAGACCAAGAAGGAGCGCTTCGGCCACTTCCTCGAGCTGGACCACGTCGCCTCGGGGGAGTGAGGGGCAGGCCCTTTCCCGCGGCCCGTCCTCGGCTCTCGGACCTCGCTCCGTGCCAGTGTATCCGGCCGCCGGCGCGGATCGCGACGAGCGCGTCCTCGATTTCCGCCCGGCTCCGTTCGAGAAGGCGAAGAGTTAGCCGGCCTCGGCGGGAGGGATCGCCTCCACCTCCCAGCGCCCCTCCCCTCTGATGCTGAGCTTGGAGTCGTGGAAGGCGACGAGGCTCGATCGATGCCCGACGCTCACCACGGCCGTCCGGGGCAGCTCCTCCTTCAGGAGGCGATAGAGCCGGCCCTCGGCCGGCTCGTCGAGCGCCGAGGTGGCTTCGTCCATGAAGACCCACGCGGGGCGCTGCAGGAAGATGCGGGCGAAGGCGAGGCGCTGCTGCTCGCCGAGGGAGAGCACCTGCGACCAGTAGCGGTTGTCGTCGAGGCGATCGGCGAGCTCGGGCAAGCCCGCGAGCCGCAGGGCGGCGACCATGCTCTCGTCCTTGATGTCCTTCGTGCCGGCGGGATAGAGGAGGACGTCCCGCAGGTTGCCCAGGGGTAGGTAGGGCTTCTGCGGGAGAAAGAGGGTCGGCTCCCGCTCGGGCAGTTCCACGTCGCCGTCGGTGTAGGGCCAGATGCCCGCGATGGCCCGCACCAGGGTGCTCTTGCCTGAGCCCGAGGGGCCCATGATGAGGAGGCGCCCTCCGCGGTCGAGGCCCAGGTCCAGGTCGCGCAAGAGTTCGCGGCCGTCGGGCAGGCGCACATTGAGTTTGTCGAGGCGCAGTATCTCGCCGTCACGGCGCACCATCTTGTAGTGCGTCTCGCGGATGGTCTTGATCTCGTTCATGGCCTGCTCGAAGAAGCGGAGCCGGTCGACCACGGCGTGCCAGCTCGCGAGGTCGGTGTAGCTGTTCACGATGAAGGAGAGCGCGCCCTGGACCTGGCCGAAGGCGCTCGAGATCTGCATGATCGAGCCGATCTTGATGGCCTTGGCGAAATATGCGGGCATGCTCACGAGCACCGGGAAGATGACGGCCGCCTGCCCGTAGCCGGAGGCCCACCAGTTGAGCCGCCGCGTCCGCTTCATGATCTGCCAGAAGTTGCCGAAGAGGCTCTTGAACCGCGCGAGGAACTGCTCGCGCTCGCGGCCCTCGCCGCCGTAGAGGGCCACGGACTCGCAGTTCTCGCGCAGCCGCACCATGCTGAAGCGGAAGTCGGCCTGATAGCGCTCCTGGTCGAAGTTGAGCTTGATGAGGGGTCGGCCGACCACGGCGATGATGACCGTGCCCACGACCGAGTAGACGAGGGCCGTCCACACGAGGTAGCCGGGGATCACGATATTCGCGCCGTGCCAGGGAATGGGCACGTGGGCGGAGAGCTCCCAGAGCATCGCGATGAAGGCCGCGAGGGTGGTGATGGACGAGAGGAGCCCTATGAGCAGGCTGAGGGTCCGGCCCGTGAAGGTGTTGACGTCGTCGGCGATGCGCTGGTCGGGGTTGTCGGTGCCTTCGCCGAGGACCTGCAGGTGGTAGTAGGTGCCGCGCGCCAGCCACTCGTCGAGGTAGCGGGTGGTGAGCCAGCGGCGCCAGCGGATCTGCAGCGCCTGGGTGAGAAAGGTCTGGTAGACGGCGGCTATGATGTAGGGAACGACGAGGATCCCGAAAACGACGAGCTGGTGCCAGGCCGCGGCCGCGTTGTAGGCCTGCAGATCGTTCCAGAAGGTGTTGTACCACTCCGTGATGCGGTAGGAGACGTACACCATGAGGAGGTTGAGGACGATGATGACGGCCAGGAGGGCGCGCGCCGACCAGCGCTCGTCGGACGTGGACCAGTAGGGCTTGGAGAGTCTCCAGAGATCGCGGAAGAACGCCCGATTGAACTGCTTCATGCCGCCGAGGTTGACATAGCGGCGGGGCGATTGCTAGCCCCCGGCCGCGCTCCCTATCGGATCGAGGCGAAGGCCTTCTCGGCGGCCGCTATGGTCGCGTCGATGTCGACCTCGTCGTGGGCGAGCGACATGAAGCCCGCCTCGAACTGCGAGGGCGCCAGGTAGACGCCGCCCTCGAGCATGGCGGTGAAGAAGGCCGCGAACTTCCCGGTGTCGGAGGCCTTCGCGCTCGCCCAGTCGGTCACGGGACCCTCCGTGAAGAAGGTCGTGAACATCGTCCCCACGCGGTTCCAGGTCGTCTTCACGCCCGAAGCGCGGGCGGCCCGCGCCAGGCCCGATTCCAGCCTGGCGCAGGAAGCCTCCAGCCGCGTCCAGGCTCCGGGGCGCGCGAGTTCCCGGAGGGTGACTATGCCGGCCGTCATGGCCAGCGGGTTGCCCGAGAGGGTGCCCGCCTGGTACACGGGGCCCGAGGGGGCCACCATGCCCATGATCTCGGCCCTGCCGCCGTAGGCTCCCACGGGGAGCCCGCCGCCGATGACCTTGCCGAGGGTGCTGAGGTCGGGCGCGACGCCGTAGAGTGTCTGGGCACCGCCTACGTGCACGCGGAAACCCGTCATGACCTCGTCGAAGATGAGGAGGGCGCCTTCGGCGTCGCACAACGCGCGCAAGCCCTCGAGGAATCCGGGCGCGGGCGGCACGACGCCCATGTTGCCCGCCACGGGCTCGACGATGATCGCCGCGACCTCGCCCCGGTGGCCCGCGAACAGGGCCTCGACCGCCGCAAGGTCGTTGTAGGGGGCGGTGAGGGTGTCGGCGGCCGTCGTCCTGGTCACTCCCGGGCTGTCGGGCAGGCCGAGGGTGGCCACCCCCGAGCCCGCGCGCACGAGCAGGAGGTCGGCGTGCCCGTGGTAGCAGCCCTCGAACTTCAGGATCTTGTCGCGCCTCGTGAAGGCGCGCGCCAGGCGCAGGGCCGACATCGTCGCCTCGGTGCCGGAGTTCACGAAGCGCAGCATCTCGAGGTTCGGCATGAAGGAGCGCACGAGGCGGGCGAGCTCGAGCTCCAGGGCCGAGGGCGCGCCGAAGCTGGTGCCGAGAGCGGCCGCCGCGGCGAGGGCCCGGACCACGTCTTTCTGCGCGTGGCCGAGGATGAGGGGGCCCCAGGACAGCACGTAGTCGATGAAGCGGTTGCCGTCGACGTCGAAGAGATGGGAACCCTCGCCGCGCTCGATGAAGAGGGGCTGGCCTCCCACCGCCTTGAAGGCGCGCACCGGAGAGCTGACGCCGCCGGGCATCAGGGTCTGGGCTTCGGCGAAGAGCTGCTTGGATTTCTCGATGTTCATGGTTCCCTCGCTGTCCTCGTATCCTCACTGTACCGAAAATTCTGCCGCTCGGCCATACCACCGCCCGGCGGCGGTGCGCTGCTACGGCGGCGGCGTGCCGCAGTGGCGGCGGTGCGCTGCTACGGCGACGGTGCGCCGCCACGGCAACGGCGCGCCGGGCACAGCCGGTGCGGTGCTTACGCTTCGTCGCCGAGACCGCAGGGCGTCGTGAGCGCCTATGGGCGGGCAGGGGCCGTACGGATGGTGCATCGGCAGCCGGTGAAATGCTCTAAGCATTTCGGCGACTCGTTAGAGCCGCGGCGGCCGGAATCTCGAAAAAAACCTCCAGAGGGGCGGGTTCGGCTTGGGGCGCGGGTTCGAGGGATACCAGCCGCGTCCCGCGCGGTCGGCCTGGGCCTTGAGTTCGGTGGAGCCCCAGACGATCGAGGCCCCGGCAATCCCAAGAAGGCCGGAGAGGATGGGGGCGGGAAGGGCCAGGGAAAGGAGGACGAGGGCCAGGCCGCCCGCCGTGAAGACGTACCACCAGCGCCAGCCGAGGCCGTACTCGGCGCGGATGACCCAGAAGAAGCCGGCTCCGATGAGGCCAAGGGCGGCGAGGCCCATGAGGGGGCCGAAGAGGCTCATTCGGACCCTCCTTTTGCGGATCGCGCGGAGGCGGGCGGATCGGCAGCCGCTGCGCCCGTCTCGGGTGCGGCGCTCCCTTTAGCGGCGCCTCCTTTAACAGTGCTCGACTTGGGCGCGAAAGTCCTCGCGGCGAGGTAGGGCGCGTGGCGGGGATTCCCGGGATTGGCGGGCGCCCTCCCTTCGCGCACCCTGCGGAACTGCCTGAATAGCTCGAGGGCGTCGAAGACGAGAGTCATACCGAGGATGCCCCAGGCGGCCGCGCCCGGCCCGCTCCCGGAGGTCGCCGCCAGCGCGAGGAGGCCGAGCCCGCCTGCCGCGAGGAGGACGGCAGGTGGCCACAGCCTGGCGGCGCGGAACTCGATCCGCCGCACGCCGACGTGTCCGGCCCAGACCCCGGCGAAGGTCGCGGCCGCGGCGACCAGGCCCGTCCACTGCGCGCTCACGGCGCCGGTCTCCTCGAGTACTCGTGGACCGCCTCGACGAGGGCCCGGACGCTGTCGACGGGCGTCTCGGGGAGGACGCCGTGCCCGAGGTTGAAGATGTGGCCGGGCCTCCCGCCGGCCGCGTCCAGCACCGCGCGGACCCGCCTTTCGAGCTCGCCGGCCGGCGCGAGGAGGGCGGCGGGATCGAGATTCCCCTGGACTCCACGATCATAGCCGATCCGCTTCCAGCCTTCGGCGAGATCGACGCGCCAGTCGAGCCCGATGACATCCCCGCCCGCCTCCTTCATCGCCTCCAGGAGGCCGCCCGAGTCGGCGCAGAAGTGGATCGAGGGGACGCCCCGGCGCGCCATCGCGTCGAGGACGAGCTTCGAATAGGGCAGGGCGTACTCGCGGTAGTCCGCCGGGGAGAGGCAGCCGGCCCAGGAGTCGAAGAGCTGGACCGCGTCGGCCCCGGAGGCGGCCTGGGCCGCGAGGTAGTCGGCTATCGCGGCGGAGAGCGCGGCGAGGAGGGCGTGCCAGGCTCGGGGCGCGCGGTGCATGAGGCTCTTCGTCTTCGCGAAGTCGCGCGAGGAGCCGCCCTCGATCGCATAACTCGCCAGCGTGAAGGGGGCCCCCGCGAAGCCGATCAGGGGCAGTCTCCCCGCGAGTTCCCGCTTGACGAGGGCGATCGCCTCCAGGACGAAGCCGAGCTCCTCCCGGGGCTCGATCGGGCGGAGGGCGAGGACATCGGCCTCCGAGCGGATCGGGTTGCGGATCACCGGTCCGGCTCCTTCCGAGAACTCGAGGTCGAGGCCCATCGGGACGAGTGGCAGGAGTATGTCCGAGAAGACGATGGCGGCGTCGAGGTCGAAGGCGCGGACGGGCTGCAGCGAAGCCTCGGCGGCCAGCTCGGGCGTGCGGCAGAGTTCAAGGAAACCGTGCCGCTCGCGCAGCGCGCGGTACTCGGGCATGTAGCGCCCCGCCTGGCGCATGAGCCAGACCGGTGTGGCGTCCGTCTCTTCGCGGCGGCAGGCGCGCAGGAATCGGCCGCCGGCGGGGCCTTCCGCGCCGGCCACGGAGCCGCCCGCCGCGGCTCCGACGGCCGCAGCTCCGACGGCCGCAGCTCCTCCGGCCGTATCGCCTCCGGCGGGGCCTTCCGCGCTGGCCATGGCGCCGCCAGCCGCAGCTCCTCCGGCGGGGCCTTCCGCGCAGGCCGTAGCTCCACCCGCCGCAGCTCCTCCTGCGGAGACTTCCGCGCCGTTCCCTGCCGGCCCGGGCGACCTGGCCCCGGGCAAGCCGGTACCGATGCCTGTGCCGCTCATCGCGCTGTTCCCGGTGTCGGTGGCTGGTAGACGCAGGCGGGATCGGTCTCCAGGTAGTCGCCCGTCAGCGCGTAGGCGCGGCCTCTCTGGCCCCCGCAGACCTCCCGGTACTCGCAGCGCCCGCAGCGCCCCTTGAGGAGGCTCGGGTCGCGGAGTTCGCGGAAGAGCCGATGGTCGCGGTAGACCTCGACGATGTCCTCCTCGCGCACGTTAGCCGCCGCTATGGGCAGGAAGCCCGAGGGCATGATCTCGCCGCGGTGGGAGACGAAGAGAAAACCGCGGCCGTCGTTCACGCCCTTCACCGGCCGGTCGAGGCCGTCGGCGTACTGGAAGCCCGCGCCCTGGAAGTTACCCTCGATCCTGCCCGAGTCCCCTTCGGCGCGGCGGCGCTCGATGGCGACGCGGCGGTACATGGGCGCGGCCGTGGCCTTCACGTCGAAGTCGCCCTTGCGGGAGAGGTCGTAGAGCCAGTGGAACAGCCGCTCGCCCTCCTCGGGCGCGATCATGTCGGCGGCCTGGGCCCGACCCGTGGGCACGAGGAAGAAGAGGCTCCACTGCACCGCGCCCGCTTCCTTCACGAAGTCCACCATCTCGGGCAGGAGCTCGAGCGTGCGCCGCGTGACGGTCGTGTTGATCTGGGCGGCGAGGCCGATCGTCAGGGCGCTGCGCAGGATGGCCATCGTGCGCCCCCAGGATCCCGGGACCCGGCGGAACTCGTCGTGGACCTCCGGGCTCGGAGAGTCGAGGCTGAGGGCGATGCGCCTGACGCCCGCCTCCCTGGCGAGGGCGAGCCGCTCCTTCGTCGCGAGCTCGGTCGCCGTGGGCGTCAGGGAGCAGCGGAGGCCTTTGTCCGTCGCATAACGT
>JAJXZP010000249.1 GCA_021779995.1 bacterium
TGTCATCCCCCCGAGAGCCTGGGCCGGGTGCTCTCGCTCATCGAGGACTTCCGCTCGGGGCGGCGCGAGCGCGAGGCCTTCTGGATCGAGCTGCGCGGGCGTTTCGTCCACATTGAGTACTTCGCCATGCGCGGCCGAGGGGGCGAGTTCCTCGGCGTCCTCGAGGCGAGCGAGGACATCACCGACAAGCGCTCGCTCGCCGGGGAGAAGCGGCTCGCCTTGATGCCGGACCCCGACCCGCCCGACGCATAGGCGGTATACGGTCGGCGTTCGGCCGGCCCGTCGGCGCGTCAGCGTACGGCCGGCCCGTCGGCGCGTCGGCGTGCGGCCGGCGCGTCGGCGCGTCAGCGTACCGCCGCTTGAAATCGGACCGGAGAGCGCTATACTTGAAAGTCAGGTACTACGAGGGCCTGTGCCGTGCGCAGTACTTTTCCTTTTCATCTGGCCGTCCTGCTTTTTCTTCTCTCCCCCGCCGCCTTGACACCTGAGACACGAATGCTCGTTTCTTTCTCCGGGCCGCAGTCGACCTCCGAGCTCGGAGCCATCATGGACCGGGATATGACGGTCGAGCTCGACCGCGCCGGGCTGACTATCGTCAGCGGCCGCGGCGCCGAGGCCGCCGCCGGAGCGGGGGGAATACCCTACGGTTTCACCTGCGTCGCGGCCGGAGACAAGGACGTGGTCCGCCTTTCCATCGCCCTCAGCGATCGCGCGAGCGGAAGGATTCTCGCCAGCGCGGAACTGAGCGAACCCGTGACGCTCGAACTCGATTCGCGGCTCGCCGCGGTCGTTCGGCGAATGCTCGCGCAAGCGGGGCTCGACAAGCTGCCGCCGCACGGCGAAGCGAAGCCGGCGGCGCTCGGCGCGGTCGAGGGTAAGCCCCGGGCGACGAAGGCCGCCTCCGCCGCGGTCCCTGCGGCGACGGTCTCCGCCATGCCGCCCGGGTCCGATATCCGGAGCGCGACGATCGTTCCGGAGGGGCGCGCCGGGCCGAGCCTGCAAGTCCATGCCGCCCCCCTGCTCATCGTGGGCGGAGGGAGCGACTATTTCCAGTACGGCGCGGATGTCTCGCTCTTCGTGGGTGGAGATCGAAGGTTCGGGAACCTTTCGCTCGGCGGAGGCCTGCGGACGGATGTCGCGCGGATATTTCCCGCCGCCGCTCCGGGACAAGGCTACGTGTACCTGAGCACGTTCGGACTGGAAGGCCGCCTCACCGCGCCGGCGACCGGCGGTTTCCGATTTTTCGTCCGCGCCGCGGGCGGTCCCTGCCTCGTCGCCGCATCGCCCGATTCGAGTTCGGCCGAGCTCAAGGTGCTCCCCCAGGCCACCTCGTCCCTGGGCTTGAGTCTGGGGCATCCCGAAGGCTTCACCCTCGACGTGGACCTGGGCTTCTATGCGCTCTTCGAGCGAGAGATCCCGCTCATGGCGTTCATGCCCGGCCTGGCAGCCGGCTGGCGCCTGTAGGAGGCTTGCCGTGACGAAAATCTCGGCGATCCGGCCTGTCGCGCTCCTCGCGACGATCGTGACGATCGTGACGATCGTGACGATCGCGACGATCGCGGTCACGGCCTGCTCGAATTTCGTACTCTACGACCTGTTCAGCGGCAAGACCGTGGTGGCGACGCCCGCGGCCCTCGTTCTCAATCCGGCCGCCGCGTCGGTGTACGTCAGTTCTAGCTTGAGCCTGGCCGCGACGGGGGGCAAGCCGAGCTATATCTACTATTTCAAGAACGGTACTGGGCTGGGAACGATCAATTCGCTGACGGGGCTATATACGGCTCCGAACTCCGCCTCGGCCGGCGCCAGCGACACGATCGAAGTCGCCGACGCCGCCGGCCTGAAGGCCGACGCCGTGATCGGCATACTCGTTCCGGCCTCCCTCACGATATCGCCGAGCAGCCTGAGCATCGTTGCGAATGGCAGCTATCAGTTCAATGCGACGGGTGGCATCCCTCCCTTCACATGGACTTGCTCGGGCAGCGGATCCGTAGACGCTTCGACAGGGCTCTATGTCGCCGGAACGACGGCCGGATCGGCCACCATCACGCTGGCCGACGCATCCTCGACGGTCAGCGCGAGCGTGAGTGTCGTCTCCTCGGGGCCGCTTTCCTTGAGCCCGGGCAACGCCACGGTGGAGGAGGGCGGTACCGTGAATTTTGCCGCAAATGGAGGCCTCCCCTCGTATACCTACAGCCTCGTCGCCCCCTCGAGCGGGACGATCAGCCCTGCAGGCGTCTACACCGCAGCCCTGGTGGTGGGCACGGATGTAGATACGGTTCGCGTAACGGACTTGGCGTCGAGCACGGTCACGGTGACTGTAACCGTCTTGCCCGCCCGGCCTGCCAATCTCGTGGCGAACGGAGCCGCGGGGGGGCCCCACGACATCGGCCTCTCATGGACGAACCAGGCGAGCTCGCTCGACGGCTTCCGCATCGAGCGGGGAACGGATGGCGTGAACTTTACGGTGGTGGCGTCGGTAGCCTCCGGCGTCACCACCTATCCCGACTCCGGCCTTTCGCTCAACACGATCTACTATTATCGAATCACCGCATACAAAGGGACGCTGAACTCTCCGTATTCGAATGTGGCTAGCGCCTTGCCGAACTGAGGCGCTCGCCATGTCGCGCTCATCTCATGCTCGCGCCGAGGGCGTCGAGCAGCTCGCCGAGGGCGTCGAGGTAGGCTCGCTCGGCGTTCGTGCCGGTGCGCGTGCCGCCGCCTGCGCCCGGGCCAGCGCCGCCGGTCGAGGCGTTCATTCCGCGCTCGCCGCGGCCCGGCGGGCCTTCAAGCCCCGCGGCGAGGCTTCGGACGACGGCTGCGGCTTCCCTCCAGGTCCGTTCCTTCCCGGCGCTCTGGCCCTCCCGGTCTATGGCCGCGAAGAGCGGGTCGAGCTTGGCGTAGAGCCCGGGATAGGCGGCGCGGATATCCGGAGAGTTGGCGATCTCGCGGAGCCGGACCTTCGTGGCGAGGAGGTCGAGGAGGGGGCCTTCCGCCTGGTTCGGCGCCGGGGCCGCTCCGGCGAGGCGGGCCTTGGCGGCATCCAAGGCCAGGCTGAAGTTCCTCGCGACCGTCGCCGCGTGCTCCGCCCTGGCGTCGTCGCGTTTTCGCAGGTCGGCGATCTTCGCCTCGTAGACGACGCGCGCGCGTTCCGCGGCGAGCTCGGCGGCGGCCGCCCGCTCCGCCTGGGCGGCCGCTTCCGCCGAGGCCTCGGCCGTGGCCTTCCGCTGCGCGGCCAGGGCCTCCCCCGCTCCGCCGGAGAGCGATTGGGCGAGGGCCAGGCTGCCGTCGAGGGCCGCCTGCCCTTCGAGGAGGGCCGGAGCGAAGGTCGCGGCGCCGTCCGAGGCCACGAGGCGATTCGCGGCCGCCACGCGGGCCCGGGCGGCGGCGTAGTCGCCCGAG
>JAJXZP010000279.1 GCA_021779995.1 bacterium
AAAAACCCATCCGGGAGGGTGGCGAGCGATAACTCGAAGCCGGTTCGGACCTCGGGAAGCGCCCGACCCGGCTTCCCCCCTCTATGGAGGCCCGATTCCCGGCGGCCCAGCGGAGGGTCGGAGCCCTTGCACGGAAGCGCTCGCTTCGGCGATAGTTGTGACTCCGTTCCCCGAGTGCATGGAGCGCTGCCTTGGAGCCCGATCGGGGGCCGGGGAAGGCGGATTCCCCGGCCAGAAGCTCGGCCGGAATACAGCCTGGGAGACCGATCGCATGCTCACCTATATTCTCGTGGCCCTGGGACTTTCGATGGACGCCTTCGCCGTCTCCGTTTCGAGCGGCATCTGCTACCCGAAGCTGCGGGCGCTCGAAGCCCTGCGCGCAAGTCTCTTCTTCGGTTTCTTCCAATTCGCCATGCCCATCGCGGGCTGGGTCCTTAGCGGCGTATTCCGCGTCCAAGTGGAGAGTTACTCGACCTGGATCGCCTTCGGCCTCCTGGCCTTCGTCGGAGGGAAGATGGTCGTGGAGTCGTTCTCAGCCGGGAAGGCGCCTGCCTGCGATGATGACGACAAACCGAAAAAGGGCATCCTCGCCCTCCACTCCCTGTTCGCACTCTCCGTGGCCACCAGCCTCGACGCCTTCGCCATAGGAATCAGCTACGGCGTCCTACAGGTGCCCATCTTCCTGCCGGCGACGATCACGGGATTCGTGACCTTCTTTCTATCTCTGATCGGAACGGAGTTCGGCAAGCGGCTGGGAGCGGTCTTCGAGCGTTGGGCCGAACTGGCCGGAGGCTTGATCCTCATCGGCATCGGAGCCAATCTCGTCATCCAGTACCTCGCACACTGAGGCGATCGGCGACTGCCGATCCCCCGCCGCGATCGGACCCGCGGATCCAGGTCGGCGTCTGCGTGCCCTGCGGAGACCGCCTCAGTTCTTGATATCCGCGAGCTTGATGGGCGTGGGTTCGAGGTTCTCGCCCTCCGATTCGCGCAGCTGTTCCATAATCTCGCGTCCGTGTCGCGAAAGCTTCGCGGGAATCTGAACGAGAAGTTTCAGATAGAGATCGCCGCGCCTGGATCCCGGGCTGGGTATGCCCTCTTCGCGGATGCGCAGCATCTTGCCGTTCTGGCTGCCCGCGGGAATGCTCACCTGAATCTTCTTGCCCTCGATCGTCGTGAAGCCTATCTCCCCTCCGAGCGTCGCCAGGGTGAGGGATATGGGCAGGGCACAGTAGAGGTCCGAGCCGTCGCGCTCGTAGTATTCGTGCGGAAGGACGTGGATGAAAACGTAGAGGTCTCCCGGCGGACCGCCATTGGGGCCCGTATCGCCCTGCCCAGGTATCACCACACGCTTTCCGTCCTCGACGCCGGGCGGAATCGTCACCTTGATTTTCTGCTTCTTTTTCGTGAGCCCCGTCCCGCCGCAATCCCGGCAGGGTTTTTCGATTATCGACCCCTCGCCACGGCAGGTCGGGCAGGCCTGGGCTATCGAAAAGAATCCGGAGGATCGGCGCACCTGCCCCGAGCCCTGACAGGTCGGGCACACGCGCTTGCCGGTGCCGTCGGCCGAACCCGTGCCGCCGCAAATCTTGCAGGAATCGTTTTTCGTGTACGCTATGTCGATTGCCGCGCCGAAGGCCGCCTTCTCGAAGGGCATCTCGAGATCGTAGCGCAGGTTGGCTCCCCGCGCGGTCCGCTCCCGCCCTTGCCGGCTTCGTCCGCCGCCGCCTCCGAAGAAAGAATCGAAGATATTAGAAAAATCCCCGAAGCCGCCGAAGATGTCTTCGAAGTCCTTGAATACCGAGGAAAAGTCCTGAGCCGAGCCGTTGGCTCCCATGCCCTCGACCCCGGCGAACCCGAATTGATCGTAGGTCTTCCGGCGCTGGTCGTCCCCGAGCACCTCATAGGCCTCGGTCGCTTCCTTGAAACGCTCCTCGGCCTGATGGTCTCCTGGATTCTTATCGGGATGGTTCTGGATCGCGAGCTTTCGGTACGCTTTTTTGATGTCGTCCTTCGAGGCGTCTTTGGCGACGCCGAGAACCTCATAGTAATCTCGCTTAGCCACCTTGGTATCCTTAGGGGGAACGGATAAAAGCCCCGGCTGCCGCATCCTTCGACACGTGTCGGGGCTTCATACCGCAACCGTCGCTATTTCTTGTCCTCTTCGTCGACGACGCGATAGTCCACATCTTCCGCCGTTCCCGAGGCTCCACCGGGCCCGGCCGATCCCGCCGAGCCGGGGCCTTCGCCGCCCTCCGCGCCGCCCTGGCCGGCGGCGGGCTTGTAGATCTCTTCGGCGAACTTGTAGGAGGCCTGCCGAAGCGTTTCGGTCTTCTGCTTGATGCTCTCCACGTCGGTGCCTTCCATCGCCTTCTTCAGGTCCGCGATGGCCGCCTCGATGGCCGAGCGGTCCGCCGGGGGAACTTTCTCGCCGAAATCCTTGAGTGACTTCTCGGTCGTATAGATGAGACCGTCCGCTTCGTTGTGGGCGTCGGCCCGCTCGCGCTCCCGCTTGTCCTCGGCGGCGTGGGCCTCAGCCTCCTTGACCATCTTGTCGATCTGATCATCGTTCAGGCCGCTGGAAGCCTCGATGCGGATCTTCTGTTCCTTGCCGGTCCCGAGGTCCTTGGCGGTGACATGCACGATACCGTTGGCGTCGATATCGAAAGTGACCTCTATCTGGGGCACTCCGCGCGGAGCTGGCGGGATGCTCATGAGATCGAAGCGGCCCAGGGTTCTGTTCTGCGTGGCCATCTCGCGCTCGCCCTGGAGCACGTGGATGGACACCGCGGTCTGTCCGTCAGCCGCCGTCGAAAAGATCTGGCTCTTGCGGCAAGGGATGGTCGTGTTGCGCGGGATGAGCCGCGTAAACACGCCGCCGAGGGTCTCGATGCCCAGGGACAGGGGCGTGACGTCGAGGAGCAGCACGTCCTTCACGTCGCCGCCCAGGATACCGCCCTGTATGGCGGCGCCCACGGCCACGGCCTCGTCGGGGTTGACCCCCTTGGAGGGTTCCTTGCCGAACAGGTCGCGGACGATCGCCTGCACCTTGGGTATGCGCGTCGAGCCGCCGACCAGGATGACCTCGTCGATCTGGGATGCGGTGAGGCCGGCGTCGGACATGGCCTTGGTGCACGGAGTCTTCGAGCGGTCGAGCAGGTCGTCGATCATCCGCTCGAAAGCCGAGCGAGTGAGCGTTTTCTGGAGATGCTTGGGCCCGGAGGCGTCGGCGGTGACGAAGGGGAGATTGATCTCGGCCTGCTGCACGTTCGAGAGCTCGATCTTGGCCTTCTCCGCCGCGTCTTTGAGGCGCTGGAGGGCCATGCGATCTTTCGAGAGATCGATCCCGGAGTCCTTCTTGAACTCCTCGACGAGCCACTCCATTATGCGGCGGTCGAAATCATCGCCGCCGAGGTGGGTGTCGCCGTTGGTCGACTTGACCTCGAAGACGCCCTCGCCCAGCTCGAGGATGGAGATGTCGAAGGTGCCGCCGCCCAGGTCGTAGACGGCGATGGTCTTCTCCTTCTTCTGGTCCTTGTTGTAGCCGTAGGCCAGGGAGGCGGCCGTGGGCTCGTTGATGATGCGCTTGACCTCAAGGCCGGCGATCTTGCCCGCGTCCTTCGTCGCCTGCCGCTGCGCGTCGTTGAAATAGGCGGGCACGGTGATGACAGCCTCGGTCACGGCCTCGCCGAGATAGTCCTCGGCGGTCTTCTTCATCTTCTGCAGGATGAAGGCGGATATTTCCTGCGGACTGTAGCCCTTGCCGGAAATGTCCACCCGGACGTCGTTGGTATTGTCGATCACCCTATAGGGAACGAGCTTGGTCTCGTCGCCCACCTCGGCGTATCGTCTGCCCATGAAACGCTTTATTGAATAGACCGTGTTCTCGGGATTGGTGATCATCTGGTTCTTGGCCGGCTGACCGACCACGCGCTCGCCCTTCCCCGTGAAACCTACGATCGAAGGGGTCGTGCGCTGCCCTTCGGAATTGGCGATGACGATCGGTTCCCCGCCTTCCATGACGGCGACGCAAGAATTCGTCGTTCCCAGATCGATACCTATTATCCTACCCATGTTTCCGCTCCTTTTTTCCCGCGGTGTTATTGCTCGATATCCGTCGGGGCCGTCGCGGCTCCGCCCGTATCTTCGACATCGCCACTGCCCGTCCGAGCGACGGACTCGTCCTGCCTGACTCCAGGCATCATCACCTTGACCTTGGCAGTCCGGAGAATGCGCTCATTCAGTCCGTATCCCGGTAGGAATTCCTCGGCGACCGTGGCCTCATCTCCCTCGCCGGAGATCATGGCCACCGCCTCGTGATGATTCGGATCAAAGGGCTTGCCGAGCGACTCGAATCGCTTCAGGCCGTACTTGTTTTCGAGCATCCCGCCGAGCTGGCGGCGGATGAGGACGATGCCGTCGTGAAGTATCGCGTAGTCCCGCGCCGTCTCGGCGCTGGCGATGGCGCGGTCGAAATCGTCCAATATCGGGATGAGATCCCCGAGGAGGGTGGCGACCGCGAAACGCAGCGTGTCTTCCTTCTCGCGAGCCATGCGCTTGCGGAAATTGACGTCATCGGCCAGCTTTCGGAGGTATTTATCGTTGACCGAGGACAACTCCTCGCGAACCTTGGCCAATTCTGCGGTAAGCGCCCTGACCTGGGATTCCAGCTCGGTCTCCCTCGAAACCGAGGCCTTCCCTTCCCCTCCGGAGGAGCCGGCCGCCGCGGCCGCATCTCCGGACGTCGTTTCCGCGATCGGCGCTCGCGACAGCTCTTCGTTATCATGAGTCTCCGCCTGGGCTTTCTCCGAGCCATGCTCGTTCTGCGAATCGCGCGACTCATGGTGCTTGTTGGACATCATTCCACCTAAGAAACCGGCCTATGGCCTTAGAAGTACTCATAAAGTAATAATGATGCGTCGAGCGGGTCAATACGCCCCCCTGGAAAAGCATGCAATACTTTGCGGTCAGCGATGCCATGCCAAGAGCTAGGCACGCTTTTTGCTATGATTCCACTCCGCTTTATGGCGGCTCATCGCTTGACAAGCACGCATCAGGGCTTAAATTTGAGGTAGTCTTCTCGTGGAGGGAACGGTGCAGCTCCAGAAGCCCGTCTTGATCGCGGAACAACGCCAAAAACTCAGTCCGCAGATGATTCAGTCGATTCGACTCATGGCGCTGCCGCTTCAGGAGCTGAAGGATCAAATACAGGAGGAGATCGAGTCGAATCCCGCACTCGAGGTCGTTTCCGATCTCTCGACACTCTCCCTCGAGACGCTTCCGGAGTCCGACGATACGAGCGGCGCCGAGGCCTCGGATCCCTTCGAGAACACGTCCGACCCCGGCTACGCCTCGCGTTCCCAGGTGGATGACGACTCCAAGCGGATGTTCATCGAGGGGGCTATCGCCCGCCCCGAAACGCTGCAGGAGCATCTTCTCTGGCAGCTCCGCCTCCAGCCCCTAGGAAACGAGCAGCGCGTCATCGGCGAAACCCTCATCCAGAATCTCGACGACGACGGATTCCACAAGGAAGATCCTTTCGTCCTCTGCGCCACCTATCCCCGCGAGGCCGTGGAGGATATCATGACCCTGGTCCGCGGCTTCGAACCCGTGGGGACCTGCACCGCCGACTATCGGGAAAGTCTCTTTGCGCAGGCTTCTCTGGATCCTGCGGCGCCCGCGTCGGCCCTATCCATCCTCAAGGACCATATCGAGCTCCTGGAGAAGGGCAAGCACGCCGAAATCCAGAAGCGGCTTCGCCTCGCCGACGAGGGCATGCGCTCCGCGCTCGCATTCATAAAGGGCCTGGCTCCCTTCCCTGGCCGGGCCTACTCGACCGAAGAGACCCGCTATGTCGTGCCCGACATCATGGTAAAGCTCAAGGACGGCGACTTCGTCATCGTCCTGAACGACGAGGAGATACCCGTCCTCGGCATAGACCCCTTCTTCGACCGCCTGGCCGAAAAGCCCAATTCCGCGAGGGCGGCGGACCGTGCGACCAGCGCCTACGTGCGCGACAACATCAAACGGGCCAAGTTCTTCATTCGCAGCATCCACCAGCGCAACCAAACCCTCCTCAAGGTCACCCGGGCCATAGTCGAATACCAGCGCGGCTTTTTTGTGGAAGGGCCCAAGCGCCTGGCTCCCCTGACGCTCAGGGACGTCGCGGACGAGATCGGCGTGCACGAGACGACCGTGTCGCGCATAGCCAACCGCAAGTACCTGCAGACCGATTGGGGCATCTTCGAACTGCGCTACTTCTTCACCAATTCGATTTCGGGCGCCGGCTCGCGGGGATCGAAGTATTCGAAGGAGGGCGTCAAGCAGGTCATAAAGGAGATTATCCAGTCGGAGGACGCGGTGCTATCCGACCGCGATATAATGGAAGTCCTGGCTCGCAAGGGCATCAAGCTGGCGCGCCGCACCGTGGCCAAATATCGCGGCGAGCTTGATCTCGACTCGTCCTTCGGCAGGAAACACGGTTGACCGCGACGCTCGTCGCCGCGGTGGGCCGAATCGCCTAGTCCATTTCAAAAACACCGGCGGCCCCTAGGGCTGCCGAAAAAGGAAGGAGGTACGCATGACCGTCGATGTCCGTTCCGTGCACTTCGATCTCAGCGACAAGAGCAGGGCCTATCTGGATACGAAATTGGAGCGGATCGGGTACGCGAAGGACATGATCGTTGATCTCATCTTCATCTTCACGAAGGAAAAGGACTTCAAGCTCGAGGCGACCGCCAATTTCCGCTGGGGAGTCCAGGCCCACCTCGAAGAACGGGACTATGAAGTGGTTCCCGTCATCGACAAGCTCATCGATCGGCTGGAGCAGAAGATCTCGAAAGAAAAAGAAAAGATTCAAGAGAAGAAGTGAGCCCTATCCCTGCGAGCCACGGGGTCTACACGACAGGGCGGCTCTCTGGCTCGCAGGGCCCGGCCGGGCGTCATTGCGCCTCGTCCGCGGACATAGTAAACTTCGGCTCGTGCCAACGCCCGACGCCACGCGATTCACGGTCCTCGATCTCCTGGACCTCAACTTAAACGAGCAAAACGCGCTCAATCTCCGCTGCATCGGGGGGAGGAAGGGCCTGTCGCGCGAGATAACCGTGCCTGATCTCAACCGGCCCGGCCTCGCGCTTTCGGGTTTCTACGAATCCTTCGCCTGGCAGCGCCTGCAGATTTTCGGCCGCGGGGAAAATGCCTATCTGAAGATGCTCGCGGAGAGCAGCAATGTCGAAATCTACGACAAGCTCTTCTCCTACCCCATTCCCTGCTGCATCTTCACGCACAACCTCGCGCCGTCGAAAGAATTCTTCGACGCGGCGGAGCGCGGCGATTGCCCGATTCTCCAGACGGATCTTTCCTCCAGCGAGTTTTCCAGCCGCGTCCTGCGGGTCTTATTGGACATCTTCGCTCCCCAGACTACGATCCACGGCGTCCTCGTGGAAGTGTACGGAATCGGCATCCTGCTCACGGGAGATTCCGGTGTCGGGAAAAGCGAGACCGCGCTGGAGCTCATAGAGCGAGGCCATCGCCTCGTGGCCGACGACGTCGTCGACATCCGCTGCGTCAACGGCTCGGTCCTCATGGGCCAAGGCGCCAACAAGGTCATCGGGCATCACATGGAAATTCGCGGACTGGGAATCATCAACATAACCCATCTGTTCGGCGTCGGCGCCATCCGGGATAAAAAGCAGATCCAGCTCGTCTGCGGGCTCGAGGAATGGGATGCCAACAAGGTGTACGACCGCATCGGCACCGAGGAGATGACGACCGAAATACTCGGGGTCCACATTCCCAAGCTCGAGATACCGGTCAAGCCGGGACGGAACATACCCATCATCATCGAAACCGCCGCGATGAACGAGCGGCTCAAGAAAATGGGATATCATTCGGCCAAGGAATTCAATCAAAATGTCCTCCGGTGGCTCGAGAGCGAAAACGCTCGGGCTCTGTACTTCAACCGGGACGATTTTCTATAGTGACCGCATCCCGGACTCAGCCGCGCGTCGGTGCGGAGTCCGGAGACAGAACCGCAGTCAGCGGCGGAGACCGAGGAAGGCTACATGACCGAAGCGATCGTGACCATCTCCAACAGGGCGGGAATCCATGCGCGGCCCGCGGCTCTCATCGTTCAGACAGCGAGCAAGTTCGCCTCCAAGATTTGGCTCGAAAAGGATTCCGACAAGATCAACGCAAAGTCGATAATGGGGATCATCACCCTGGGCGCCAGCTTCGGGACGCGAATTAGGATCATGTCGGAAGGCGCCGACGAGGCCGGGGCCACCGCCGCCCTCCAGGCCCTTTTCGACAGCAAGTTCGAAGAGGACTAGGCTGTCCGGCCGGGGATATGCCAGATCGATCCGATCCGCCCACCCCTTCGCACCGGGTCTCCCCGGATATATTGTCCGTCCTCGCCGTCTACGCGTTCGTCCTGCTCGGCACCTATATCATAGCACGTCAAGTTCTCGGTCAGGCCCCGGCCTTTCCCGACCTCGAAGACCGGTTGCCGGTGGCTGTGCTCGCCGTCCTCCCCCTTAGCCTGACCATCCTCTTCCTCGTGAGAGCCCGAAACCTCCTGTCCGACCTTCGGGCGCGCCGCTACGGGGCTCTCTTACGTCTGCGGCTCTCGCTGCTTTTCCTGCTCGCCGTCGCGGCCGCCTCCGTGCCGCAGGGGCTCTTCCTCCTGCGACTGGCCGTGCGGGCCCAATCCTCTTCCTCCTCGGAGGAGATCCGGAAGGCTCTCTCATCCGGAACCGCGCTCGCGCTCTCCTGGTACGACGATGAGCTGGCCCGATTGAGCAGGGCCGCCGCGGCCGTCGTCTCGGGAAAACCGATCGAGAAAGAAAGGCTGCGCGACGGCGTCGCGTTCTCGGACGCCGAGCTCCTGCTCGACAAACTCCGCTCGCGCGAGCCCTCCATCGAGGCGGTCGAGATCTTCATCGGCGCAAAAAGCGCGGAGTTTGCGGGAAATGGGGGCGCCCGCTATTTCGGGACGATTCCAGCCTTCGCTCCGGGAATAAGCGGTCAATTCCTCCCTGCGGCCTCCTCCGGCGGCGTGAATCGCCTCCGCTATGCCGCCGCCTGGCGTCCGTCGGGGAGGGAGGAAGTCGCGGTCCTGACGCTCAGGCTCCCCGAGAATCTCGAACGCTCCGCGGAACTCCTCGGCAAGGCCTCGGCCACGGCCAACCTTCTCGTGCCCTTCTCCCGCCGATGGTCCGAGCTCCTCGCGCTCCTGTATGCCTTCCTCGTCGCGCCGCTGCTGCTCCTGGCCGTGCTTCTCGGGCTCGCCGCGGCCGACCTCGTAGCGGAGCCGCTCGCCAGCCTCCACGACGCGACCAGGCGGGTGGCCGAGGGCGATTTCGGCGTGCGGCTCATCGTGAAGAAGGGCGACGAAACCGGTCGCCTGGTCGCCTCCTTCAATCGGATGCTCGACGATATCCAGCGCTTCCGGTCGGTGGAGCTTCGCAAGGAAAAGATCGATGCCTGGAAGGATATAGCCCAGCGCCTAGCCCACGAACTCAAGAACCCTCTTACGCCCATACGCCTCGCCGCGGAGCGCGTGCTCCGGCGCTGGAAGAGCGAGCCCCAAAAAGCGCTCGAAATTCTCGAGGCCTCCATGATCGCTATCGTGAAGGAGGTGGAGGGGATGGACGCTCTTCTTTCCGATTTCCGGGCCTTCGCCTCCCTGCCCGAACCGCAGCGCGATTGGGTCGATCTGCGCATCCTCGTCGAAGAGACCATCGCGCTCTACTCCGCCTCGTATCCTGACATACTTTTTTCCCTCGAAGGCGTGCCCTCCGGCCTGTCCTTGCGGATCGATCGGGCGGCCATGAAGCGGGCGCTCGGCAATCTCATCGCCAACTCCGTAGACGCGATGGAATGCCGCGGCCGGATCGATTTCGACGCCGACCTTGTTAAGGCCGCGGATTCACGGTATTGTAGGCTTCGAATCCAGGATTCGGGAAAAGGCATCCCCGCATCGATCGGCGACAAAATTTTCGTCCCCTATTTCACGACCAAAAGCTCAGGAACCGGCTTAGGGCTCTCCATCGTGGAGCGCATCGTGTCCGACCACGGTGGTGAAATACGATTCGAGTCCGCGGAAGGCGCGGGCGCGACCTTCTTTATCGATCTACCTCTCGATCGTTGACGCAGGAGCAGATGGACAGACTATGGCAAGAATTCTCGTAATCGACGACGAACCCGGAATCCGCTCCACGGTCCGCGACATCCTCGAAGACGAAGGACATGCCGTTTTCCTGGCCGAGGATGGTGTCGTCGGCCTGGAACTGCTCGACGCCGAGCGTCCCGACCTGGCCATCCTGGACGTTTGGCTGCCCCGGATGGGCGGGCTCGAGGCCCTGGGCGAAATGAAGCGCAGGCGCTCCGAACTCGAGGTAGTGGTGGTCTCGGGTCACGGAACCATCGATATGGCAGTGAGGGCGCTCAAGCTGGGTGCCTTCGATTTCATCGAAAAACCTCTGTCGATGGACCGAATTCTGACCGCAGTGCGAAACGCCCTGGAGATAGGCGAGCTCCGCAGGGAAAATCGCAATTTGAAGCGCGCCGCGGCCAGCTCGGTCGGCACTGAGCCGATCATCGGCGGCTCCACGTCCATGACCGAGGTCCGCGCCCTCGTCGAGCAGGCGGCGGCCAGCGACGCGAGGATTCTCATTACCGGAGAAAACGGGACCGGAAAAGAGCTCGTCGCAAGGTCGATCCACCTCGGGGGAAAGCGCTCGGGGCAGCCCTTCGTGGAGGTGAACTGCGCCGCCATACCTGACGGCCTGCTCGAAAGCGAACTCTTCGGGCATGAACGCGGGGCCTTCACCGATGCCGTCTCCCGCCGGATCGGCCGCTTCGAATCGGCCGACGGCGGCACCCTCTTCCTGGACGAGGTCGCCGATCTTTCCTTGGCCGCTCAAGCCAAGGTGCTTCGAGTGCTTCAGGAAATGCGCTTCGAACGCCTCGGGTCCGAGAAAACCATCTCCGTCGACGTTCGCGTCATCGCAGCCACCAACAAGGACATACACACCGAGATTTCCGCCGGCAGATTCCGCGAGGACCTCTACTTCCGGCTCGCGGTGATTCCCATACGCGTTCCGCCCCTGCGCGAGCGAGGGGGGGACATCGGCGAGCTATGCCGTTATTTCCTCGCCCGCGCGGCCGCAGCGGGGGCTCCGGCGCGCGAAATTTCCCCCGAGGGCTACGAACTTCTCGCTTCCCGCCCCTGGCCGGGAAATGTGCGCGAGCTTGCGAATTTCGTCGAGCGCCTGGCCGTACTAAGCGACGAGCGCGTCGTATCGGCCGCGACGGTCGGGAAAATCCTCGATGATGGCATGCCCCGGCGCGCCGAGCCCCTTATCGGGGAACGCTACGCCTCGCTCGCGCTCGCCGAGGCCAAGGAACTTTTCGAGCGCGATTATCTTGTGCAAAAACTGCGGGATTACGGATATAATATGGCCGAAGTCGCCGACGCGTCGGGCATAAGCCCCAGCGGGCTGCACGCGAAAGTCAAGAAGCACGATATAGAGCAAAAACGATGAAAATGCTGACCACGCGGCAAAAAGAGGTACTGGACTCCATATCTCGCTATGTCGACCTGCACGACTATCCTCCGACCATCCGCGAGATCGCCGATTCCTTCTCCATTTCGGTCAAGGGCGCCTACGACCACTTGAAAGCCCTCGAAAAGAAAGGCTTCCTCCGGCTGGGGGGAAACAGGTCCCGGGCCATCGAGCTCGTGCGCAAGAATGATCCGGAACTGTCCGTCGTCGACCTGCCGCTGCTCGGCGCGGTCTCGGCCGGCCGACCCATCCTGGCCGACGAGAACTTCTCGGGCATCGTCCATGTTCCGGCGGATATCGTCCGGACGGCCATCTGCTTCGCCTTGGCCGTGCGGGGCGACAGCATGAAGGACGCGGGCATCTACCACGGCGACATTGCGGTCATCGAGCAGCGGCAGAGCGCCGACAACGGCGAGATCGTCGTGGCGATGATCGACGACTCGGTCACCCTCAAGCGATTCTTCCGCGAGAACAATCGCGTGAAACTCGTGGCCGAAAATCCCGCCTACGCGCCGATCTATACGCAGGATGTCCGAATCCTCGGCAGGCTGCGCGGCCTCATCCGCAAGTATTGAGACTTCCATGAAGCTCGAATCCGTCTATCTGCTCGCGGGCCCGGAGACCGGTAAGCGCGCGACTTTCGTCGAGGATCTGCGCGCGGCGATCAAGGAGAAGGACGGCTCGCCGGCGGAAGAGCATCGCCTGTACGCCTCGGAGTCCGGCCTCGGCGAGCTCCTCGCCATCCTGCGCAACGGTTCGCTCTTTTCCTCCCGCAGACTCGTCGAGTACCGGGGAGCCGAGCTCATCAAGGGCAAGGAAGAGGTCGGGGACCTCGCCCGGTATATCGCCTCACCCTCGCCCGACGCGATTCTCATTCTCGAAACCGATCAATACTATGTGGAAAAAGGCGTCGAAGAGGCCGTCGGCAAGCCGCGAAAGTCGACCTTCTACGAAATGTTCGAGAACGAGAAGCCCCGATGGATCGAGCGCAAGCTCGGCCAATTCGGCATCTCGATCGACGACGCCGGGACGAACGCCCTCCTCGAACTGGTCGAGAACGACAGCGCCGCCCTGGACTCGGCTTGCACGCGGCTTTCCTTCCTGTTTCCCTCAGGGTCCCGGCTCGGCGAGAGCGAGGTCGAGGCGGCCATCGCCCGCTCACGGCGGGAGGACGCGTTCAGCCTCTTCGGACGCCTGGCCACGGAGGGTCTCGCCGAGGCGCTCGAGGTGCTCGACGCCGTGCTCGCCGACCGGCGCGGCGATGCCGTCCAGATAATCTCCGCCCTCATCTGGAGTTTCCGCCGACTCCATCGGCTGCACCTGATCATGGAATCGGGCGAAAACTTCGAATCGGCCTGCGCCAAGCTGCAGATCCGCAGCAAGGCGGTGCAACGCCAGAGTTCCGCCGCGCTTCGCCGCTATTCGCGGCCGGACTGCGAACGGATCATAGCAACGGCCTCGGATTTCGACGGCCGTGCGCGCTCTCTCGGGTCGGTCTTCGAACGCGATCTCCTGCAGCTTCTCGTCTTCGGGATCATGGAGAAGAAAGGCGACCTACGGCTTTCGGCCAACGAAGAACCGGCCTTCGCGCTGGGCTGAAAGCCGTTCGCTCCGCAGCCGTGCGGCGTCATTTCGGTCGGGCCATCAGGAGAGCCGGTACAGGATGACCTCGCAGGGGCGCAAGGCTACAGGCCCCGCCTGGATCGTCTCGCCCTCCGAGCGCTCCGTTCCGAGCAGCACCCGCCCGCCGACATTAATCTCCGCTTCGATCGGCCGCGACGAAAAGTTAAGGAGCACGCGCACCGCGGCCGCAGCGGCCGCGCCGGCAGTGCTCCCGGCCGCGCCGGCGGCCGCAGCGGC
>JAJXZP010000191.1 GCA_021779995.1 bacterium
GCAACCGCGAAAAAACCGAGGCGCTCCGCGGCGCTCTTTCGGAACCTCGCCCTCCGCGCTATACTCGACTCGTATGGCCCAGTTCGTCCACCTCCACAATCATTCGGATTACTCCCTCCTCGACGGCGCGGCCTCGGTGGAGTCCATGGTGGCCAAGGCCGTGAAGCTGGGCATGCCGGCTCTCGCCCTGACCGACCACGGCAACATGTTCGGCGCGGTCAAGTTCTACCGCGCCTGCCGGCAGGCGGGCATCAACCCCATACTCGGCTGCGAGTTCTACGTCGCCGGCGGCTCGCGCAGGGAGCGCACCGGCACCGAGACGGGCAACAAGTACTGGCACCTCGTGCTCCTCGCGCGGGACCAGGAAGGCTATCGCAACCTCTTGAAGCTCTCCTCCGCCTCGTACACCGAGGGCTACTACTACAAGCCGCGCATCGACGACGAGCTCCTCGCCGCGCACTCGAAGGGGCTCATCGCCAGCAGCGCCTGCCTGGCCGGCGAGATTCCGAGCCTCCTCCTGGCCGGCAAGACGGCCGAGGCCGAGCGCAAGGCCCGCCGGTATGCCGAGCTCTTCGGCCCGGATCATTTCTATCTCGAGCTGCAGGACCACGGCATCCCCGAGCAGAAGCTGGCGAACAAGGCCCTGGTCGAGCTCGCGAGACGGACCGGTCTTCCCCTGATCGCGACGAACGACATGCACTATCTCGACCGGGGCGACGCCGAGGCCCACGACGTCCTTTTGTGCATCGGCACGAACAAGAAGCGCGCCGAGCCCGGGCGCATGCGCTTCCCCGGCCCCGAGTTCTACATGAAGAGCCCGGACGAGATGGCGGCCGTCTTCCCGGAGCTGCCCGAGGCGCTCGAGAACACGCTCAGGATCAGCGAGATGGTCGACCTCAAGCTGGCCTTCCCCGGGCCCCTCCTGCCGGAGTACGAGGTGCCCGCGGGCTTCTCCGACCCCGACGAGTACCTGCGGCACCTCACCCGCGAGGGGCTCAAGAGGCGTTATGCGAGCCTGACCGAGGAGATCGTCCGCCGCGCCGAGTACGAGCTCGACGTCATCATCAAGATGAAGTTCACGGGCTACTTCCTCATCGTCTGGGACTTCATCGACTGGGCCAAGAACCAGGGCATCCCCGTGGGCCCGGGGCGCGGCTCGGGAGCCGGCTCCATCGTCGCCTACGCGCTGCGCATCACGGACATCGACCCCCTGCGCTACGAGCTCCTGTTCGAGCGCTTCCTCAACCCCGAGCGCATCTCGATGCCCGACTTCGACGTGGACTTCTGCTTCGAGCGCCGCGGCGAGGTGATCAACTACGTGACGCAGAAATACGGCGCGGACCGCACGGGGCAGATCATCACCTTCGGGACGCTCAAGGCCAAGGCGGTCATCAAGGATGTCGCGCGCGTCCTCGACTTCCCCTTCGACGAGTCCAACGACCTCGCCAAGCTCGTGCCCGAAGATCCCAAGATGACGCTGAAGAAGGCCTTCGAGCAGGAGCCCAAGCTGCGCGAGCTGGCCTCCCAGGAGCGCTACCGCGACCTCTTCGAGATAGCCTCCAAGCTCGAGAACAAGAACCGCCACACGAGCTTCCACGCCGCGGGCATCGTGATCGGCAAGACCGCGCTCACCGACTACGTGCCCCTCTTCAAGGACCCCAAGACGGGCATCGTCTCCACGCAGTTCACGATGGACTTCCTCGAGGACTGCGGACTCGTCAAGATGGACTTCCTCGGGCTCAAGACCCTCACCCTCATCAAGAACACCATCGACCTCATCCGCGGCCGGGGCATCGACCTCGCCGAGGACAAGATTCCCGAGGACGACCGGAAGACCTTCGAGCTCCTCGGCGAGGGCAGGTCGACCTCGGTGTTCCAGTTCGAGTCGAGCGGGATGCAGGCCATCCTCAAGCAGGCCAAGCCGACGAGCATCGAGGACCTCATAGCCTTGAACGCCCTGTACCGCCCGGGGCCGATGGACAACATCCCGCAGTTCATCGACTCGAAGTGGGGCCGCAAGCCGATCAGCTACCCGCACCCTTCGCTGGAGAAGTACCTCAAGGAGACCTACGGCGTCATCGTCTACCAGGAGCAGGTCATGCAGGTCGCCCAGGAGGTGGCCGGCTACTCGCTCGGCCGCGCCGACCTCCTGCGGCGCGCGATGGGGAAGAAGAAGAAGGAGATCCTCGTGAAGGAGGAGGCCCCCTTCGTCGAGGGGGCCCTGGCCCGGGGCTACACCGAGGAGAAGGCCAAGGAGATCTTCGACATCCTCGTCCCCTTCGCCGGCTACGGTTTCAACAAGTCGCACGCCGCCGCCTACTCGGTCGTCTCCTACCGCACCGCCTACCTCAAGGCCAACTATCCCGCCGAGTTCATGGCGGCCAACCTCACCAACGAGATAGCCGACACCGACAAGCTCACCGCCTACATCGGCGAGGCCCGCAGCATGGGCCTCGAAGTGCTGCCGCCGGACGTCAACGCCTCCGAGGCCTACTTCTCGGTCGTCGACGGCAAGATCGTCTACGGCCTCCTGGGCATCAAGGGGGTGGGCGAGGCCTTCGCCAACGCCGTGACGGGCGAGCGCCGGAAGGGCGGGCCCTTCGTCTCCTTCATCGACTTCGTCGAGCGCCTGGGCACCCAGGCCATGAACCGCAAGAGCCTCGAGTGCCTGGCCATGGCGGGCTGCTTCGACGCCCTGGGCCGCGCGGCCGGCGTCGCGAGGCGCGCCCTCGTGCTCGAGGTGGAGCGCGCGCTCGAGTACGCCGCCGGCAAGGAGGCCGCCGGCCGCTACGGCCAGGCCAGCCTTTTCGACGGCTCGGGCGAGGAGGAATACCCTCCCTTCCAGCCGCAGACCGCCGAGGAGTATCCCCGCGCCGAAATCCTGCGCCTGGAGAAGGAGCTGCTCGGCTTCCATTTCTCCGGGCATCCCCTGGACGAGTGGCGCAAGATCTGGGAGCGCAGCTGCGACCTCGATCTGGCCCACGCCGACCGGGCCGGAGCCGACCGCCTCTACACCCTCGTCGCCATGCTCAAGGAGTGGCGGGAGATCGTCACGAAGACCGGCCGCAAGATGGCCTTCGGAGCGGTGGAGGACTACTCGGGCTCGATCGAGATCGTGGTCTTCGCCGACATCCTCGAGCGCTTCCGCGAGCGCTTCGTCCTCGACGGCGTGCTCTGCCTCAGGGGCAAGGTCGACCAGTCGCGCGGCAAACCGGCCTTCAAGGTCGAGGACTTCGCCGACCCGGCCTCGCTCAAGGAGCGCTCCTGGAAGGAGGTGCACCTCAGGTTGCGCGACGCCATCTCGGACGAGGAGGACCTCTACGGCCTCAGGGACGCCATCCTGGACGAGCCGGGTTCGTGCAACGTGTACTTCCACGTGCCCTCGGAAAGGGGCGAGGCCGTCGTCAAGGCCCACGTCCAGATCACCTGCTCGGCCTCCGAGCCCTGCCTCGAGCGGCTGCGCGAGGTGCCGGTGGTCGAGGCGGTGTGGAGGGACTGAAGGGGCGGCGAAATCACGAAGGGACTGTCCCGGAGCGCGCGCATCATCGGCGACCTAAGCGAGCGCAGCGAGTCGCTGACCGAGATCGGCGCGAGCCTCGATTCGGCGGTGAGAGGCTTCAAGACCTCCACGCCCGGGATTCGATGAGCGCCCCGGCGCGCCGCCCGATTCGCTTCGCTCATCCTCGCGATGAGTCGAGGGCGAACTCGACGAGATCCTCCCAGGCGGAGAAGCTCAAGTCGGCCCCCGGAACCTTGCGGCGCGACAGTATGGCGGCGCCGAGGCCGGCGGCCCTGGCGCCGGCCAGGTCGTAGCGCGCCGAATTGCCGACGTAGAGGATGTCCTCGGGCTCGAGAGCGAGGGAGTCGCAGAGCATGACGAAGGGCTCGCGCTCCGGCTTGAGGAAGCCCGAGTCCTCGGAGCAGAGGGCGAGGTCGAACCACCGGGACAAGCCCATGTGCTCGAGCTTGCGCTCGGGCGGGAAATCGGAGAGGACGGCGAGCCTGAGGCGCGCGGCGCGCAGCTTGCCCAGCGCGTCGACGGCCCCGGGGAAGGGGCGGATGCGCTCGAAGCAGGCGACGACGCCGCGATAGATGATATCGTCGATGCGCCGCGCGGTGAGCTCGACGGGAGCGCCGAGCCGCTCCGCGGTCATCCGGGCCTGGAGTCGGCGCAGTTCCTCGCCGCAGGCCGAGCCGGAGGTCCTGCAGGCCTCGGTGGCCTCGGGGGCGCGGATCGCCTTGCGCACCTCGGCGAAGGCAAGGGTCAGGCGGAGATTTCCCAGCGCGAGAGGCCAGGCTCGCGAGTAGAGAGCCCGCGGGGGGTAGAGGGTCCCGTCCAGGTCGAAGGCGACAGCCTTGAATGCCATGTTGGGTGTATAGCGGAAAGTTCGGCTCCTGTCTAGGCGAGGCGTCAGGGGCCGCCCGCTGCCCCCGGTCTCACCTTGAAAATGACGCTTTGGGGCGGGTCCTGTCGGCGAAAATCAGGGGCCGCCCGCTTCGCTCCGCGGTCCCCGATTTTCGGCGCCACCCGCCGCCCTGCCTGGCCTTTCCACCGTGCGGCATGCCCGGGCCCGCCGGGCGGCAGCGCGTTGGGCGATACAGGCAGAGCTTCGGGGAGACCGGCGCCGGCCGGCCTTCTCCGAAGCTCCGCGCTTCACACCACGCGGGGCGCGCCCCGTGCTTGCCATGTCGCCGGCGCGGCGCCCCGCGGCCCTTCGCGGGCATCGGTAAAGCTACACCTCGCGGGGCGCGTACTCCGTGTGCAGAAGCTCGTGCGAGAGGTGGCCCAGGGGCTCGCCGAGGAAGTCGGCGTAGAGCGCCTGGACGCTGGCATTCTCGTGCGACTTGCGCATGCCGAGCCGCAGGTCCTCGACATACATGGCCTTGTTGCGCGCCAGCCGCTTCTCCAGGTCGATGAGCACGGGCTGGCCGCCTCCGCCGATGCAGCCGCCGGGGCAGGTCATCACCTCGATGAAATGGTAGGGGCTCGCGCCCGCGGCTATCTCGTCGAGGATGATCCGCGCGTTCTTGAGCGTGTGCGCCACGGCCACGCGCACGATGGTGCCGTTCAGGTCGACCTCGGCCTTCTTGATGCCCTCGAGACCGCGCACCGCCTCGAAGTCGAGGCTCGGCAGGGCCTTGCCCGTGACGACCTCGTACACGGTGCGCAGCGCCGCCTCCATGACGCCGCCGGTGGTGCCGAAGATCGTGGCAGCGCCGGTGGAGCGGCCGAGCGGGTCGTCGAAGTCCTCCTCGGGCAGGGACTCGATGTCGATGCCGGCGCGCTTGACCATGCGGGCGAGCTCGCGGGTCGTGAGCGCCCAGTCCACGTCGTAGTAGGATTCGCCGGGCTTGGTCGCGCCCTTGGCCCGCCAGTACTCGAAGGCGCCGCGCATCTCGGGCCGACGCGCCTCGTGCTTCTTGGCCGTGCAGGGCATGATCGAGGCGACGCTGATCGACTCGGGCGCGAGGCCTGCCTTCTCGGCGTAGTAGCTCTTGGCCACGGCGCCGAACATCTGCTGCGGGCTCTTGCAGGTGGACAGATGGCCGAGCAGGGCGGGGTAGAAGGTCTCGATGAAGTTGATCCATCCGGGCGAGCAGCTCGTGATCATGGGCAGCTTCCCGCCCTGGGTGAGGCGGCGGATGAGCTCGTTGCCTTCTTCCATGATGGTGAGGTCGGCGGCGAACTGCGTGTCGAAGACGCGGTCGAAGCCCAGGCGCCGCAGGGCGGCGACCATCTTGCCCGTGACGAGGCTGCCGGGCTTCATGCCCAGGGCCTCGCCGAGCGAGGCGCGGATCGCGGGAGCGGTCTGCACGATCGTGGTCCTGCCGCTCTGCGCCAGGGCCTTCCAGACCGCCTCGGTTTCGTCGCGCTCGGTGATGGCGCCGGTGGGGCAGACCACCGAGCACTGGCCGCACTGGACGCAGGGGCTCGTGCCCAGGCCGCGGTCCATGAAGGTCGCCACGTGCGTGCGGATGCCGCGCCCGGCCAGCTGGATGGCGGAGACCGTCTGCACCTCGGAGCAGACCGCGACGCAGCGGCCGCAGAGGATACACTTGTCGTTGTCGCGCACGATGCCGTCGGTCGACTCGTCGATCGTGGCCGGCTTGCGCGTCCTGGGGAACCGCACCTTGCGGACGCCCAGCTTCTCGGCCGTGGACTGCAGCTCGCAGCTGCCGTTGCGCGCGCACACGAGGCAGTCGGTCGGATGGTTGGCCAGCAGCAGCTCGACCGCGTTCTTCCGCGCCCGCAGCACCCGGGGGCTGGAGGTCGCGATCTTCATCCCTTCGCTCACGCGCCCCACGCAGGAGCGCACCAGGGACCTGGCGCCCTCGACCTCCACCACGCAGACGCCGCAGGACGCGTTGGCTGACACATCCTTCAGGTAGCACAGGGTCGGCACGTTCACGCCCGCCTGGGCGCAGGCCTCGAGGAGGTTGCGCGAGGGATCGACGACCGTCGCGTGGCCGTCGACGAATATGGTGACCATCTTGTCGCTCATTGCTTCCTCCTGTCCTTACCGCGCGGTCCGCGCCGCTCGGCGCTCGTCGGATTTCCGGGCCCCGGACTCTTCGTCGGATCTCCGGCTGCCCTCGCCGATCCCGAAGGGCCTGCGGGCCCGCTCGCGCACGTCGCAGCGGAGGCAGCGCTCCGCCTCCACCCGCGCCTGCTCCCCGGTGTAGCCGAGGGATATCTCGACGAAGTTGCCGCGGCGGTCCTCCACCGGCACCAGCTTGGCCCTGCTCATGCGGGCGCTCGAGGTCTCGAGCGGCACCTCCATCGCGTAGTCGAATTCGCGGAAGAGGCTCTCGAACCGGCGTCCGAGCCCGGCCTCGGCGGTGCCCGTCAGGAACTTGTCCATGGCCGAGGCGGCGAGCTTGGCCTGGCCCATGGCCTCGGCCGCGGTGGCCGGGCCGGTCACCGCGTCGCCTGCCGCGAAGATACGGGGATTGGCGGTGCGGAAGTCGAAGGCGTTGATCGCGATGCGCCCGTCGCGCTCGAGCGACACGTCCGCGGCCGAGAGGCTCGAGCTGTCCACCTTCTCCCCGACCGCGATGACGAGGCTCTCGCAGGGAATCTCGTAGCTCTCCCCCGTGGGGACGGGCGAGGGGCGGCCGCTCTGGTCGACCGGGCCGGCCTTCATCTTCATCACCTTGAGGGCGCGCACCCGGCCTTCCGGTCCGGCCACGGCCTCGAGCGGCTGGGCCATGCACACCAGGTCGACGCCTTCCTCCAGCGCGCCTTCGAGTTCCTCCGCGTTGGCGGGCATGTCGGTCTTGGCGCGGCGGTACACGATGGTGACGCGCGAGCCCGAGCGCAGGGCCGAGCGGGCGACGTCGATCGCCGAGTTGCCGCCGCCCACGATGACCACCTCGGCGCCGAGCTTGGGCTTCTGGCCCATGTTGATCGCTTCGAGAAGATGATAGCCGGGCACGACGCCGGCGAGGTCTTCGCCGGGAATGCCCAGGGCCATGTCCTCGAGCGCGCCGACGCAGACCAGGACGGCGTCGTGCATCTCGGTCAGGCGGGACCAGCCCAGGTCCTTGCCGACCCGGGTGTTGAACACGAAGCGCACGCCGAGCTTGCGGATGAAGGCGATCTCCTTGCGCAGGACGTCCTTGGGCAGGCGGTAGGCGGGAATGCCCCAGCGCAGTATGCCGCCGGCCTCGGCCTGGGCGTCGTAGATCGTCACGTCGTGGCCCAGCCGCGCGAGGTAGAAGGCCGCGGCCAGGCCCGCGGGGCCCGCGCCGACGACGGCGACCTTCTTGCCGGTTTCGGGCAACTTCTCCTTGATGAGCTTGGCGTAGACCGCCCGCTCGCGGCCCATCTTGTACATCGTGTCGGCCAGGTAGCGGTGGATCTCGCCCTGCGACACCGACTCGTCGATCTGCTCGCGCTTGCAGCGCATGCGGCAGTGGAAATGGCAGATCCGGCCCACGGTACCCGGCAGGGGGTTGTCGCGCAGGGTGAGCTCGAAGGCCTCCTCGATGCGGTTTTCCTTGAGGAGCTGGAGGTAGCCGGGGATGTTCATGTGCATGGGACAGGAGTTCTCGCAGAGGGTCAGGTAGAGGCTCTCGCAGACGCCGGCCTCGCAGCGCTTTTCCTTGATGTGCCGCTCGTACTCGTCGCGGAAATACTTGAGGGTGGAGAGTATCGGGTTGGCCGAGGTCTGGCCCAGGCCGCAGAGGGAGGCGTCCCTCGCCGTCTCGGCCAGCTCGGCCAGGACCTCGAGGTCCTCCTCGGTCGCCTCGCCGCGGGTCACCGACTCGAGGATGCGCAGCATCTGGTTCAGGCCCTCGCGGCAGGGCGTGCACTTGCCGCAGGACTCGCCGGCGGTGAAGCCCACGAAATAGCGGGCGACGTCGACCATGCAGTTGTCCTCGTCCATGACGACCATGCCGCCCGAGCCCATGATGGCGCCCAGCTTCGCGAGTTCCTCGTAGTCGATGGGCGTCTTGAAGAGTTTCGCGGGCACGCAGCCGCCGGAGGGGCCGCCCGACTGGACCGCCTTGATCCGCTTGCGCGGTCCGGCGCCGCCGCCCATGCCGTAGACCATCGACTCGATGGTCGAGCCCAGGGGCAGCTCGACGAGGCCGGTGTTGCGCACCTTGCCGACCAGCGAGAAGACCTTCGTGCCCGAGCTCGACGCGGTGCCGAAGCCCGAGAACCAGTCGCCACCCCGGGCGACGATCACGGGGACGTTGCACCAGGTCTCGACGTTGTTGATGTTCGTGGGAGCGCCGTACAGGCCCTTCTGGGCCGGGAAGGGCGGACGCGGCGAGGGCCTGCCGGCCTTGCCCTCGGCGCTGGCGATGAGGGCGGTCTCCTCGCCGCAGACGAAGGCGCCCGCGCCGGTGACCACCTCGATGTCGAAGGAAAAGCGCGTGCCGAGGATGTTGCGCCCGAGGAGCCCCACGGCGCGCGCGTCGGCGAGGGCCTTCTGGAAGCGCTCGACCGCGAGCGGGTACTCCGCCCGGATGTACACGACGCCCTCGGAGGCGCCCATCGCGTAGGCGCCGAGGGCCATGCCCTCGAGCAGCATGTGCGGATCCGACTCGATCTCGTTGCGGTTCATGTAGGCGCCCGGATCGCCCTCGTCGGCGTTGCAGATGACGTACTTGCGCACGCCCTCGTCGCCGGGGGCCGCCGCGCCTCCGCCTGCGGCCCCGCCCGAGGCCCCGCCTGCGGCCCCGCCGGAAGCGCGCATGATCTCCCACTTCTTGTAGGTCGGGAACCCCGCGCCGCCGCGCCCGCGCAGCCCCGATTTCTTCACCTCGTCGATCACCACCTCGGGCTTCATCGAGGTGATGGCCTTGATGAGGCCGGAGTAGCCGCCGGCCCCGAGGTATTCCTCGAGGCTCTCGGGATCGATGAGCCCGCAGTCGCGGAGCACGATCTTCTCCTGGCCCTTGAAGAAGGACAGCTCGTTCCAGGAAGGCAGGAAATTGTAACCCTTGCCGAACTCGATCGAGGAGGTGCGGAAGTCCCAGGCTTCGATCTTGGCCACGGCGGTCTTGGCCAGCTTGTCGAAGGCCGCGTCGTCGGCGAGGGCCGCGACGAGCTTGGGCGCGCGCGAGCTCTTCACCTCGGTGAACATGAGCAGGGGCTTGCCCGGCCGGTAGGCCATGACGAGGGGCTCCGCCGCGCAGAAGCCGAAGCAGCCGACGCGCCGCACGGCGATGTCGGCCTTGGCCGCCGCGGCGGCCGCGCCCAGGGCGGCGTAGACGGCGTCGGCTCCGTTGCCGATGCCGCAGGTGCCCATGCCCACCGAGACGAAGGGCCGGCGCGGCTTGATGCGCTCCTGCCCCGCCTGGCGGAGAGCGCCGAGATCCGGTTCCGAGCCCTGGCTGTTCTTGGCGGCGTTCATTTCTGGCCTCCCTTGCGGAGCTTGTCGATCGCGGCGGTGAGCTTGCCGACGGTCATGCGCGAGCTGATGACCCCGTCGATCTGCACGACGGGCGCCAGCGCGCACTGGCCGAAGCAGGCCACGGTCCTGACCGAGCAGAAGTTGTCGACGGTGGTGACGGAGTTCTCCTCGTCCTCGCGGAAGCCCTCGATCCCGAGCCGTTTGAGCGAGGCCTCCAGCAGCTCGAGCGAGCCGCGCGTGTGGCAGGCCGTGCCGCGGCACACGACGACGGAGTGGAGGCCCTGCGGCTTGAGGTTGAAGAACGAGTAGAACGTGGCGACCGAATAGACCTGGGCGAGGGGGACCTTCATCCTCTCGGCTATCTCCCTGAGCGTGGTCTCGGGAAGGTAGCGGAATTTCTCCAGTTCCTGGACCTCTTCGAGAATGCTCAAGAGAGCGCCGGGTCTGCCCTGGTGCTTCTCGATGACTTCCGGGAGACTCACTTCGCGCCGCTTCGCCGTCGCTGTCGATGACATGCTGCCTCCTATGGCCGACTCGGACACCCTCATCGAGCGCGACCGTAACGCCGACTCGATCGTCCGCTTTTGTGTGACCTACGTCACACTGATCCGGCCCTAAGGCGAAGTATCCCTCAGTCTGGCGATTTGTCAAGAAAAAAGTATCGATTTTAATGGATCTATACAGATAGGACGAAAACGAGAGAAAATAAGCTTGTTATATAGATAAAAAATAAACTATATCACCAGGTTCGGTGCAATACCGCCTAAACCCGGTAAGAAGAATCGCGCCCTATCCTGGCGCGCGAGGATAAGCGCTTGCCTAAGAGTGCTGTAAATAGTATTATATAAAGTACGGAGGACTGTATGGTCAATGAAGTGACTGCGAATGACCTGAAGGTAAAAGGAATTACTGCAATCGACGATATTGCCTCTGCAGGGTATGAGGTAGTAATTACAGTTCGGGGAAAGCAGAAATATGTGGTTATGACCGTGGAAGAGTATAACCGGCTTCGCGAATATGAACTTTCAGGCGCAATAATTGAGGCGAGGAATGATATTACGAATGGGAAATTCATGAAAGGGAATATAGAAGATCATATGAAGCGAATGGGAAATGTATAATCTAATTTTCACCGCTTCATACGAAGCACGAGTAAAGAAATTTCTGAAACGACATCCTGAAATCGTAGGCCACTATGAAAAGACCTTGAGATTGCTAGAACTCAATCCGTATCATCCATCTTTACGCATTCACAAAGTTACTATCCAAGGGGATGAGGTATTTTCTGTATCCATCAACATCTCATATAGAATAACAATAGATTTATTGATAGACAAAATGGAGATCGTCCCAATCAATGTTGGAGCGCATGATGATGTATATAAATAGTTGCGTAGTATGATGATACATAGTATGAATCGCCTCGCCATCCATGGCTCGGCGATTTGCGTTGGGCGGTACTGCACCTACCACCCAGCCTGCACTCCTCGGCCCACTTCGGGGCCTCGTCGGCCCTACGCTTCGCTCGCTTCGTCGCTCGCTCCGCTTCGGGCACATTGCGCCGCCGGCGAATCCTCGGCAGCAGCCTCGGCTTCGCTCATACCGGCGGCGCAACGTCGCTTACCTGGAATCCGGTAGCCGATACGTGTACTAAAAGAACGGCAGTCGCCTGGGCATCACGCCACGCGACTGCCGCCGGAAGTGGCTGCGTTTCGTATTTAAGCCGCGCCGCTCGCCCCCCCCCGCGCCGCTCGCGGCGCGGTCTAGTGCGGTCTGGCGCGGCCGAGTCCGGCGCGGTCCGGCGAAGCTCGGCTAGGCCGACGCAGCGGCCCGCGGGCGCTCGATCTTCTTGTACTCGCTCTTCCCGAAGGCCAGGATGAGATAGCCGATGACGTTCAGGATGAGGAGGAGGAAGAAACTCCAGGCGCCGCCCTTGCCGAACGATTTGCCCAGGTCGAAGATGAGGATGATGCCCAGCACGATGTTCACGATGGGAATGAGCAGGAGCAGGATCCACCACCACTGCCGGTTGACGACCCGCAGGAAGACCAGCAGGTTGTAGACGGGGATGATGGCCGCCCAGCCCGGCTGCCCGGCCTTCAGGAACAGCTTCCACATGGCGACGATCCCGACGATGGCGAGGACTCCCGTGATCGGGTAGAGAATCGTGAGCGCGCGCATGGCGTCGGCGGTCTGACTGGAATAATCCATGCGAACCTCCTCCAACTCGAGCAAGATGGCCGACGCCAGGCGTCGGCGCCGCGACGCGGCTGCCTCAAGCATAGATAATTTTATTACTCGTGCAAGGCCGCCTGCGGGGAAAATCGCGGCTGCGCGGGGGAAATCGCGGCCGCTTGCCTCGCCGCGACCTCGCGGCTATACTTTCGTCTCGCGTCCGGAGGTGATGATGGGAACGAAACTGCTCAGGCCGCATGCCCTCGGCGATTTCCTCAACGATACCTTCATGCTCGTTCCCAAGCTATGGAAGCGGGCGCTGCCCGTCTCGCTGATCGCCCTCCTCCCCGGCGTGGCGGTCTGGGTGGCGGTCATCGGCTCGATCGCCTCCTGGATCAGGACGATCGCGGCCGGTCCGGTATCGGGCGGGGAGGGGGCGGCGCGCATCTTCGCGGGCCTCGTCCCGCTGCTCTTCCTGATCGTCGCGGCCACGCTGCTGCTTTTCCTGGGCCAGGCCTTCCAGAAGGCCTTCATCTGCGCCCAAGCCGGCGCGGTCATCGAAGGACGAAGCCCGGGATTCTCCGAACTGCTCTCCGCGGCCTTCCGGCCGGCCTGGATCAGGGTGGCCGTCCAGGACGCGGCCTTGGGCTCCATAGCCGGCGGCCTGGTGATGACGCTCGTGGCCGTCCTTTCCTTTCCCCTAGCCGTCGCCGCGTTGGGCGGTCTCGTCGGAGCGGGCGGACTGCGCGCGGCGGGAGGCTTCGCCCCGGCCTTGGTGATCCGGATCGTCGTCATCTACCTGCTTTCGATAGCGGCGGGCCTGGTCGTCGTCTGGTGGCTGCGCGTCAGGACCTGCGTCTGCGCCCCGGCCTCGGTCCTCGAGCGGGCCAATTCCTTCTCGGGCATAGGCCGCTCTCTCGACCTCTCGCGCCATCGCGGCTGGCGGATTTTCGGCGTCATGTTCATCGTTTCGCTGGTGATAACCTTCGGGCTCGGGATCGTGACCGGCCCCTTCACCTTCGCCGTGGCCATGCCGGGGTATTTCACCCTCCTTCGCTCGACGCTCTCGGGCGAGAAACCCTCGCCCGACACCGTCGCCGCCTTCCTGGCCTCGCTCGGCTGGGGGGCGGGACTCTCCATGCTCCTCGCCGGGGTCATCAAAGGCGGCCTCTGGCCGACCTTCCTCACCCTGCTTTACACCGACCTCCGGATTCGCTCAGGCGAAATCGAGGCGGCAGCCGAGGACCCGGCCGCTGTGCCGCCCCCTCCGGCAGTCGCGGCGCCTCTCGACCCCGCCGCGCCGTCCGACCCCGGCGCACCGCTCGACCTCGCGGGCCTCGGCGCACCGTCCGGCCTCGCCGCGCCTCCCGACCCG
>JAJXZP010000304.1 GCA_021779995.1 bacterium
CACCATCCTCGGTCCGCCGGATCGGCCGCGCGAAGCTCGACGGGCAGGTCTCGACGCACGGTACTGCGCGCAGGCCTCGACACGAACCGCGACGACAAAACCGTCCGGAGAGCTGCGATGTCCTTGACAGGAAGGTCGAGAGAGCATTTCATGGAAGCCATGAGCACTCTATGCGAAGCGGCTTCTTTCGAGCGCGATCCGGAGTTGGCATCCGCGGCGGACGTGGCGGTGCGTGGATCGCTTCGCGTCCAGGCGGGTGAAAAATTTCTCATCATCACCAATCCCGAGCGGGAGGTGCTCGAAGTCGCTTCGGCGCTCTACGATTCGGCCGTGGCCGCGGGCGCTCGCGCGACCCTCGTCGTGCAGCCGATCAAGGCGCAGATGGACGACGCCGAGGACGCGGTCATCGCGGCCTTCGACAGCCAACCCGACATCGTCGTCTCGCTCTCGGCCGAGAAACTCGGCAAGGACTCCGAAGGCCTACGCACGCCCTACGAATGGGACGGCGTGAACTACGACCACGTGTTCAACTACCAGCTCCACGGCTCCAAGACCCTGCGCGCCTTCTGGTCGCCCGGCATTTCGCGCGCGATGTTCAAGAAGACCGTGCCCATAGACTACGAGCAGCTGCAGGAGCGCTGCCGCCGCCTCAAGGCCGTGCTCGACGAGGCGGTCTCCGTGCGCGTCACCAACGCCGGCGGCACCGACATCGTCATCGGCCTGCGCGGCCGATCCGCGCGCTGCGACGACGGCGACTACTCCTCACCCGGCTCGGGAGGCAACCTCCCCGCGGGCGAGGTCTTTGTCTCGCCCGAACTGGGCACGGCCGAGGGGCTCATCGTCTTCGACGGTTCCATCGACGAAACGGCGGGCGTCATTCTCATCGCCGAGCCCATCCGCTGCAGGGTCGAGCGCGGCTTCGTCACCTCGATCGAGGGCGGCGAGGAAGCGGCGAGGCTCCGGCGCGCGCTCGAGGCCGGCGCGCAGGGCGCGCGCAAGCTCGAGGCCGAGGGCTCGCTCGACCGGGACAAGGCTGCCGAATACGTCCGCAACGCCCGCAGTCTCGGCGAGCTCGGCATCGGCCTCAACCCCAGGGCCGAGATCGTCGGCAACATGCTCGAGGACGAGAAGGCCTTCCATACCTGCCACTTCGCCCTCGGCGCCAACTACGACGAGGACGCCCCGGCGCTCATCCACCTCGACGGCCTCGTGTCGCGCCCCACCATCTCGGCGACGATGCCCGGCGGTAAGGAAAAAATAATTGAGCGCGAGGGCGAGCTGGCGATCTAGACCGCATCTCCGGCGCGCGCGGCCGCGGGGACCCTCGCCGGCGCGCCGCGCGGATCGCCGCCGACCGGCCGCGTGGATCGCCGCGGCCCGATATTGAACGTCCCGCCTCAAATCCCGTACAATACCCCCTCAATCTGCACCTACGGAGCGATCCATGACGAACGACAAGGCCTCAGGCGACGAAGCGATTCCGGAACAGGACGAGGCGGCCCAGGCGCGCGCGCTGTCCGAGCAGCAGCGCATCCGGCGCGAGAAGCTCGCGAAGCTCCAGGCCGAAGGCCGCGACCCCTTCGCGGTGGTCAAGTTCGACCAGACCCACCACTCCGCCCAGATCAAGGCCGAGTTCGAGCGCCTCGAGAACGCGCCGGTGTCGGTGGCCGGCAGGATCATGTCCTTTCGCGACATCGGCAAGGCCTCGTTCGTCGACCTCCAGGACCGCGACGGCCGCGTCCAGATCTACGTCAACGCCGACGAGCTCGGGGCCGAGGACTACGCCCGCGTCAAGACCTACGACATGGGCGACCTCGTCGGGATAGAGGGCTTCGTCTTCAAGACGCGCCGGGGCGAGATCTCCGTGCACGCGAAGAAGGTGAGCCTCCTCGCGAAGGCCCTCGAGCCCCTGCCCGAGAAGTTCCACGGCCTCAAGGATCCCGAGCTCCGCTATCGGCGCCGCTATCTCGACCTCGTCATGAACAGCCAGGTCATGGATACCTTCAAGAAGCGGACGGCCATCATCAGGGCGGTGCGCGAGTACCTCGACGAGCGCGGCTATCTCGAGGTCGAGACCCCGGTGCTCTCGACCATCGCCTCGGGAGCGGCGGCCCGCCCCTTCGTCACCAAGTCGAACGCCCTCAACCTCCAGCTCTTCCTGCGCATCGCCACCGAGCTGTACCTCAAGCGCTGCATCGTCGGCGGCATGGAGCGCGTCTACGAGATGGGCAAGGACTTCCGCAACGAGGGCATCGACATCCGCCACAACCCCGAGTTCACGATGATCGAGCTCTACCAGGCCTTCGCCGACTACAATGACATGATGGAGCTCTGCGAGAACCTCGTCGCCTTCGCCGCGGTCAAGGCCACGGGCTCGACCAAGGTGAACTACCAGGGCACCGAGATCGAGTTCGCCGCCCCCTGGAGGCGGCTCACCATGATCGACGCGGTGAGGACGAACGGCGGCCCCGACTTCTCGACGGTGCGCGGCGACGAGGAGGCGCGCGAGCTCGCCAAGAGTCTCGGCCTGGGCGAGGAGCTCAAGAAGAAGCTCTCCGACTGCAGCCGCGGCGACATCCTCAACGCGGCCTTCGAGAAGTTCGCCGAGAAGAACCTGGTACAGCCGACTTTCATCATCGACTACCCGACCGAGATCTCGCCGCTCACCAAGCAGAAGCCCGGCGATCCCACGATGACCGAGCGCTTCGAGGCCTTCGTCTACGGCCGCGAGGTGGCGAACGCCTACTCCGAGCTCAACGACCCCATCATCCAGCTCGATCGCTTCCAGCAGCAGCTGCGCGAGCGCGAGCTCGGCGACGACGAGGCCTACATGCTCGACGAGGACTTCGTGTCGAGCCTCGAAGTGGGCATGCCGCCCACCGGAGGCATGGGCATCGGCATCGACCGCATCGTGATGTTCCTCACCGACGCCTACTCGATCAGGGATGTGATCCTCTTCCCGACGATGAAGCCCCAGGAGGGCTGAAAGCCGGAGGAGCGCGACAGGCGAGCCGGATGAGGCGCTTCGGCAGCGCCGCCGTCCTCGCGGGCGGCGAGGGGCGCAGGATGCGCGGCCTCGACAAGCTCGCCATCGAGCTGGGCGGCGAGCGCGTGGCCACGCGGATAGTCGGCGCGCTCCGCCGCCGCTTCGAGGACATCATCGTGGTGACCTCGCGGCCCGAGGCCTTCTCGGGCCTGGGCGTCCGCACGTTGCGCGACACCGTTCTCGGCTGCGGCCCGCTGGGCGGCCTCCACGCCGCGCTCGCCGCCTCGCGCAGCGAGTGGCTCTACCTGACCGCCTGCGACATGCCCTGGCAGAGCCTCGGGTGGATCGACCTCCTGGAGTCGAGGATCGAGGCGCGCCTCGCCGGCGTGGCCTCCGG
>JAJXZP010000043.1 GCA_021779995.1 bacterium
GCCGCCGCCCAGGCCGTTGCCGCCGCCCCGGCCAAGCTAGCCGTCCTGGGCGCCGCAGTCGCCGCCAAGCCGGCCGCCCCCGTCGTCGCCGCCCCGGCCGCCCGCGATGCCGGCGCCCTCGCCGGGCTCCTGGACCTCCTCGCCGAGGGCGAAGGGCACAGCCCCTCCCGCCTGGAGCAGGTGCGCTTCATCCGGGTCAGCGACAAGTCGCCCCGCGGCCCCATCGTCTACGAGCCGGGCATCATCGTCGTGGGCCAGGGGCGCAAGATCGGCTACCTCGGCGGCAAGGTCTACGTCTACGACCCGAACAACTACCTGGTCCTCTCGGTGCCCCTGCCCTTCGAGTGCGAGACCACGGCCGAGCCCGGCAAGCCCTTCCTCGCGGTTTCCATCGCGATGGACTCGGGCCTCCTGGGCGAGTTGGTGGCCGAGCTGGACGACGGCCTCGCCGCGCCGGAATCCGTCACCGGCATCTACTCCACCCCCCTCGGGCCCGAGCTCATGGGCGCCACCATCCGCCTCCTCGAGTGCCTCCGCTCCGAGACCGACAGCCGCATCCTGGGGCGCCAGATCATCCGCGAGATCACCTACCACGTGCTCAAGGGGCCCCAGGGCATCGCCCTGCGCGCCGTCGCGGCCCGCGACTCCCGCTTCGGCCAAATCGCCAAGGTCCTCAGGCGCATCCACGAGAGCTACTCCCGCGAGCTCAGCGTCCAGAGCCTGGCCGAGGAGGCCAACATGAGCGTCTCGGCCTTCCACCACACCTTCAAGGCGGTCACCTCCTCCTCCCCCCTGCAGTACCTCAAGAGCATCAGGCTCCACAAGGCCCGCATGCTCATGGCCCAGGAAGGCCTCGGCGCCGCCCTCGCCGCCGAGAAAGTGGGCTACGCGAGCCCCTCCCAGTTCAGCCGCGAGTTCAAGCGCTTTTTCGGCGAGAGCCCCCGCGAGGACGCCGCCAGGCTCCGCCGCGGCTGATCCCCGGTCCCTTCGTCGATGGGACCGTCCGGGGCGGGCAACCTTCGGCACGCGAAGGTTTCCCTCCCCGGGCCCTTCCTTTCCAAAGGCGAGACCGCCGCGGCCGGAGCCCCCCGATCTGTACCACCCTCGCCGAAGCGGGCTATAGTGCCTCCATGCCGCCGCTCGACACGCCCGCTGCCGCCGCTCCGGACGACGGCGTCCCCGCCGCCCTGGCCGCGCTCGGCTTTAGGCGCAGCGTGGCCGCCGGGAGCCTCGTCTTCCGGCAGGACGAGCGCGCGGAAAGCTGCTTCCTCCTGGAGCGGGGCGAGATAGCCCTGCGCCGCCTCTCGCGCTCCGGCGACGAGGTCGAGATCGCCCGCATCGGGGAAGGGGAGTGGTTCGGCGAGATCATCCTCTTCGCCTCCCGCGCCTTCCCCGCCCAGGCGGTCGCGGTGCGGGACAGCGACCTCCGCGAGTTCCGGCGCTCCGCCATCCTCGGCTCCCCCCATCCCGAGGTCGGCTCCTTCTTCCTCGCCCTCCTCGCCCACAAGTGCCTGACGCTCAACCGCCGCATCGAGCAGCTCACCGTCATGGATACGCGGGAGCGCCTGGCGCGCTTCATCATCGGCCTCTGCCCCGGCGGGGGGCGGGGCTGCGAAGGCGGGCTTGAGGCCTGCTCCTTCCCCCTCCCCCGGAAGAAGCGCGAGATCGCCATCGAACTCGGCATGGCCCCCGAGACCCTCTCCCGCGCCCTGCGCCAGATGGAGGAGGAGGGCTACATCACGGTGCGCGGCTCCCGGCTCGAAATCCCCTCCTGCGACTTTCTGCGCAGCCTCATCGAGGATGACTGATCCGGGCGCCCCGCCGGAGCCGATCCGGGCTCGGAATTCCCTAAAAAACCGTCACTTTCTTGACCTGGGTCAAGGGATCATTTTCACGGATCGGGTACATTCCCTCCCGTCGGGAGGACATCAGCATGAAACGCAAGATCATCGAAATAGACCGGGAACTCTGCAACGGCTGCGCCCGCTGCACCACCGCCTGCGCCGAGGGCGCCCTCGAGCTCGACGGCGACGGCAAGGCCGTCCTCGTGCGGGAGATATACTGCGACGGGCTCGGGGCCTGCCTCGATGTCTGTCCGACGGGAGCCTTGGAAGTGATCGAGAAGGAAGCCTCGGCCTACGACGAAGACGCGACAGTGGCCCACGTGGGCGCCGTCCGAGGCGCCGAGGCCGCGGGCAAGGTCCACCGCGAGGAGCCGCGGCCCGTCCATGCCGGCTGCCCCGGCTCCCAGGCTCGCAGCTTCACCCCCGCCGGCCGGAAGGCCGCCCCGATCCGCGACGTCGCCGCTCCGGGCCCCGAGCCCGCGGCGGGCGCGTCCTTCCGGGCCCCCTCCGAACTCGGGCAGTGGCCGATCCAGCTCCACCTCGTGTCGCCCGCCGCGCCCTCCTTCCGCGAATGCGACCTCCTCGTGGCGGCCGACTGCACGGCCTTCGCCCTGGGCTCCTTCCATGCGGACCTGCTGCGCGGAAAGTCGCTGGTCATCGCCTGCCCCAAGCTGGATCGGACGGAAGGCTATGTCGACAAGCTCGCGGCGCTCATCGCCGGCAACACCATCTACTCGCTCACCGTGGCCATCATGGAAGTCCCCTGCTGCTCCGGCCTCTCGCGGATCGTCGCCGAGGCGGCGGAGAAGTCGGGCAAGAGCCTGGCGGTGCGGACCCTCGTCATAGGAATCGACGGGGGGCGAGGCTAGGAGCGGGCCGCAGGGGACGGTACGGTCCGAGATTCGAACTCGGAACAAAAGGCCGTCCGTTGCATCCGCCGGATCAGCTCACCGCTCGCTCGTCGATCGGACGGCGGCGCAGGCTCGCCTGGCTGATCGCCGGCGGCACGTAGTTGGCCGCGTCGATTCCGACGTCGGTTCCGGGAGGGACGATCAGGTCGATAGCGTCCAGCACCTCATCGGAGAGAACCGTCTCGGCGCCCGCGAGCAGATCGTCGAGCTGTTCCATCGTGCGCGGGCCGAGAATCGCCGAGGTGACGCCGGGGTGGGACACCGCGAACGCCATCGCCAGATGCGTCAGCGGCATCCCCGCTTCCCGGGCCACGACGATCAGTCGCTCCACCGCCTCCAGCCGACCTTCGTCGCTCATCTGCTTGCGCATGAACTTGACGCGCAGGCTGTCGGGCAAGCTCTGGCCCTTGCGATACCGGCCTGAGAGCATGCCCTTGGCCAGGGGGCTCCAGACCATCACGCCCATGCCGTAGCGCTGGCAAACCGGCAGCACCTCGCGTTCGATGCCGCGGCTCAGGATCGAGTAGGGCGGCTCCTCGACGCGGAAGCGCGCCAGGGCGCGCCGCTGGGCGACCCACTGCGCCTCCACGATCTCCGACGCGGGGAAGGTCGACGATCCGATCGCGCGCACCTTGCCGGAGCGCAGCAGATCGGTCAGGGCCGAGAGGGTTTCCTCGATGTCGGTGTCCGGCGAAGGACGGTGAATCAGGTAGAGATCGAGGTAGTCGGTCTGCAGGCGGCGCAGCGAGGCTTCCACCTCGCGGATCAGCCAGCGCCGCGAATTGCCCTGCTGGTTCGGGTCGTCGCCCATGGGGTTGTTCACCTTGGTGACGAGCACGACGTCGTCGCGCCGGCCTTTGAGCGCCTTGCCGACGATCTCCTCCGACTCCCCCTGACTGTACCTGTCGGCGGTGTCGATGAAGTTGATCCCCGCATCCAAGGCCTTGTGGATGATCCGGATGGCGTCGTCGTGGTCGGGATTGGCCAAAGCGCCGAACATCATCGCCCCCAGGCAATACGGGCTGACCTTGATGCCTGTTTTCCCGAGCGTGCGGTAGTTCATGTCGTTCTCCTTGTGGCGCCTGTCAGAAGCACCCGCATCCTGCGCCTCTTGTGCGGGCTCAAGCTCAAGGCTATTTCCCTGTCTGTCGTGTAAGTTTTGCTCCTATATCGAAGGCCTTTCGGCATTCGGTTGGGAAATGTTCTGCCTTATATTTCGCCTTTGCCCTTTCGTCAAACATGGGGGCGTCGTATTTGGAATAATCGTCGAACTGATAGGTATTATATGAAACCAAATATTCCGAAGTTCCCTGAAGTCTTTTTAATCCCACTTCGTTGAATTGAAAAATAGCCTGGTAGTTTTGAGACTTCGCCCTCTCTTCTGGCGCTCCTAATGTATAGAAGAAGCATGAGGACACTTTCCCTGGAAAAATGGAGCTATGCCCGACATCATAAGCCAATGGAGCGAAAAGTAATCGTTCAAGAAATGAGTGCATAACTCCGGTTATTGCACCAATATAGATGGGAGAACCCAAAAAAAGGACGTCGCATTTTGAGATTTTCTCTAAGTAGTCGGTCAATCCGTCTTTCATTGAGCAGATCCCGTTGTTTTTATTGCCCTTCCTTTTGCATGAAAAACAACTTGTGCAGCCCTTGAAGTTGAGGTCGTATAAATGGATAAGTTCCGTTTTCGCTCCAGCTGATTCTGCTCCCTCTATCGCTCTATTTAAAAGCGAAGCAGTATTCCAGTTTTTCCTCGGGCTCCCGTTTACGGCGATTACATCCATGAAACCTTCTCTCCTTTCCTGTTTCTCCAAACGAAATCCAAACTCGAATGCAAGCTCGCGCATGATGGAGCCGCATCAGATCGGTCAGATACCCACTGCGAAAGCTCGGCCTTTCTGAGTCTTCCCGATACCCCCTTCGCTCAGGCGCTCGAGACTACTTCACCACGGGATCGTTTCGTTTTCCCAGCGCGTGAAGGTCCCCGTCGGGCCGTCGGGGCCGAGCAGCGCGACGCGCACGACTTCGCGCGAGCCATCCTCGACAGACGCCGTGCCCTCGTATCCGTTGAGATTCGTCTTGGTGAAAGCCGGGGAGACGAGGTTGACCTTGATCCCGGTCGACTCCAGCTCGATCATCATGGCGAGCGTCATGGCGTTGAGAGCCGCCTTGGACGCGGGGTAAACGGGGCCGAAGGATTTGTGGTAGGGGGAGGCGGGGTCCGCGTTCCCCGCCAGCGAGCCGACGCCGCTCGATACGTTGACGATGCGGGCGTCCGAGGACTCGCGCAGGAGCGGCAGCATCGCCTGGTATACGGCGAGGACGCCGAACACGTTGGTCTCCCACACTGCTCGCACTTCATCGAGAGACACGTTGCTCGGGCGGGTGGTCGTGGCGTACTCCTGGAGGGAGCGGCCGCCTTTTTTCGTATTCGAGATAGCCGCGTTGTTGACGAGGAGGTCGAGGCGGCCGAGCTCCGTGCGGATTCGCCGGGCCGCGGCGGCGATCGAAGCCTGGTCCGTCACGTCGAGCTGGAGCGCGACAGCCCCCGGCCCGATTTCCTTGGCCGCGGCCTCGCCGCGCTCGAAATTGCGCGACCCGACGAGCACCGTGAGGCCGTGCGCCACGAGTTCCTTCGCGACCTGAAGGCCGACCCCTTGATTGGCCCCGGTGACCAGGGCTACGCGTTTGTCCGGCATGGTATTCTCCTTTCGTTGCAACATCAGCGACTTGAATCCTTACCAAGCGAATCGAGCTGCGCGATCATCTCCGGAGAAAGAGTCAGCTCGGAAGCTTTTATATTTTCCCTAAGGTGCGCGACGGACGATGTACCGGGGATCAAGAGGATATTGGGTGATCTCTGCAAAAGCCACGCGAGGGCCACTTGCATGGGCGTGCTTTCGAGCTTCGTCGCGATGGAATCGAGAACGGAGGATTGCAGCGGAGTGAATCCGCCCAAAGGGAAATAAGGAACGTACGCGATCCCTTGCTTCGCTAGCTCGTCAATAAAAGCGTCGTCCGCTCGATAAACCACATTGTATTGATTCTGCACGCAAACGACGTCGGAGATTTTCTGGCACTCGGCCAATTGTCGAGGATCGACCGTGCTTAATCCTAGATGGCGTATCAAACCCTCGCGCTTGAGATCGGCCAGCACCGAAAAGGGTTCGACGATCGATTGACCAGCCGGTGCAAGCGGCGGGCCGACTCGCAAGTTCACGACGTCGAGGGCTTCGACGCCGAGAGTGCGAAGATTGTCGTGAACGGCGTCGATCAACGCTTGTTTGCCCATGGCCAAATTCCAAGAGCCGTCCTGACCGCGAAGCGCCCCCACCTTGGTCACAATAGCCAAGCCCTTCGGGTAAGGGTGAAGCGCGCGCTTGATGATCTGATTGGTGGTATGCGGCCCATAAAAGTCGCTCGTATCGATGTGGTCCACGCCGAATTCGACGGCTCCCCGCAAAACGGCGAGGCAGGCGTCGACATCCTTTGGAGGGCCAAAAACGTGAGGCCCCGCCAGTTGCATGGCACCGTAGCCCACACGATTCACGCTCAAATTTGTTCCCTGAAACGTAAAGCGACCACCTAATTTGTTTTGAGCAAGCATGTTCACTCCTTTCTTCCATACGATGACTGGTCAACGCCGAAGCATTATGTTACCTTGAACTAGTCGGAACATTGTTCCGATTGAAATATACGGAACAATGTTCCACTTGTCAAGGATCAAAGGAACCGCTGTTCCGGCTTCCTAAAGGACACTGTGAGCGACGAAGCGGAAGATCAAAAGGATGGCTTGGAGCCTCGGAATCTCACGGAGCGGCGTGTACGCGCCGACGCCCAACGTAACCTCGACGCTCTGCTGCAGTCGGCCAAGGAAGTGTTCGCGACTTCAGGAGTCGACGCCCCCGTCCGTGAAATCGCCGAGAAGGCCGGCGTCGGAATCGGTACGGTTTATCGCCACTTTCCGCAGCGCGCCGACCTTGTCGCGGCTGTTTTCCGCCGCGAAATCGACGCCTGCGCCGAGGCTGCACAGGTCCTGGCCGCCGAGCACGAACCCGGCGAGGCGCTGGCGCGATGGATGCAGCGATACGCGGCCTTTATCGGGACCAAACGAGGTCTGGCCTCAGCCCTGCACTCGGGAAACCCGGCCTTCGACCCCCTGCCCGCGTACTTCCGAGAGCGACTCGAACCTGCGCTTCAGACACTTCTTGCATCAGCGGCGGCCGCCGGCGAAGTCCGCAGCGATTTCGTCGCCGAGGACCTTTTGGATGCGGTCGCGAGCTTGTGCATGAGAGCTTACGATCGCGGACCCGACCACGCCCGGCGCATGGTCGCCCTGCTCGTGGATGGACTCCGCTACGGCTCGAGCCGATCGGCGGACCTGTCTTCCCGATAGAACTGTCGCCGCTGCAACCCACAGGTTCAAATCCCGCTCCCGCAACCACTTCCTGCTTAGAGAGAAGCCCTGGAAGAATTCCATGGACACAGAACGCAGAATATTGACTGACTAGCCGCTCTCTTATTACATTCGTCATGAAGAGCAGGGAGAAGAAACGTGGCCAGACCCAAAAGCGACGACAAGCGGAGCGCGATCATGGCGGCGGCGATCCGTGTCATCGCTTCGCAGGGCTTGGGCGCGCCGACGGCAACGATCGCGAACGAAGCGGGTGTCTCCAACGGCTCACTCTTCACCTACTTCGAGACGAAGGTCGATTTGTTGAATCATCTCTACGTCGAGCTCAAGGCGGAGATGGCTGCGGCTGCCCTGGAAGGACTCCCGACCGGGAGCGACATCCGCGGGCAGATGTTCCGCATGTGGAACCAGTGGCTGCGCTGGGCGACCTCCTGTCCCGAGAAGCGCCGGGCGCTCGCACAGCTGGCCGTCTCCGATGACATCACGCCCGCCAGCCGTCAGGCCGGGAGCCAGACGATGGCTGGCGTAGCCAAGCTTCTGGAACGGAGCCGTGAAAACGGTCCCCTGCGCGACGCCCCGCTGGGCTTCGTCGTCGCCCTGATGAACGCGGTCGCCGACACGACCATCGACTTCATGATCCAGGACCCGGCCAACGCAGACAAACATCGCACGGCGGCGTTCGACGCCCTGTGGCGAATGGTCGCCTAGTTTTTTTAAGCTCATTAATGACTGACCAGACACACAAGTTAAGGAGAGGAAATATGTCGACTTCTATTTTGGAGAATCGAGCGGATGCCAAGGGAGAACGGTAACATGGCGCGCGTAGTGGTCACCGGAGGCACGGGGTTCGTCGGCGCCCATTGTTTGATCCAGCTATTGTCCGCGGGGCATGAAACACGCACCACGGTCCGTAACATGGCGCGCGAAAGCGATGTTCGGGCTATGGTGCGTCAAGGTGGAGCCGGTGAGGTGGGCAGACGTCTCACCCTGTTCCGCGCCGATCTGAACGACGATGCGGGCTGGGCGGAAGCGATGGCCGATTGCGACTATGTGCTGCATGTCGCTTCGCCTTTTCCGAGCACTGTGCCCAAGGACGAGAACGAGCTGATCGCACCGGCCCGCGACGGGGCGCTGCGCGTGTTGCGGGCCGCGCGCGATGCCGGAGTTAAGCGCGTGGTGCTGACCTCGTCCTTCGCGGCTATCGGGTATGGGGCCGCGGGCCGGACCACCGCCTTCACGGAAAAGGATTGGACGAACCTCGACGATCCGAGCGTGCAACCCTATCAGAAATCGAAGACGATCGCCGAACGGGAGGCCTGGGACTTCATCGAGCGGGAAGGAGGCGGGCTGGAACTCGCCGTAGTTAATCCGGTCGGGGTTCTCGGACCCGTCCTGGGACCGGACTACTCGACTTCGATCCTGCTCGTGAAGCGTCTGCTGGACGGTTCCATGCCGGGCTGCCCCGATCTTTGGTTCGGCGTCGTCGACGTGCGTGACGTCGCCGATCTTCACCTCAAGGCAATGACCGACCCGGCCGCACGCGGCGAACGGTTTCTCGCCACGGGTGGGGATTTCGTGAGTATTCGCCAGGTCGCCCAGTTTCTGAAAGAGGACGCAGGCGACGACGCCCGCAAGGTTCCGACCCGCCCCGTGCCGAGCTGGCTTCTGCGAGTTGTCGCGCTGTTTGACCCCCAGGTCAAAGGGCTGTTGCCGGAGCTCGGCAAACACAAGAACGCGACCAATGAAAAGGCGCGCCGCCTGCTGGGCTGGGCACCGAGAAGTCCGGGAGAAGCCGTGCTGGCAACGGCTCGGAGTATGTCGGAGCTTGGACTACTGAAAGCACGCTAAACGGAGGAATCCATGCCGAATTCTATTATGGAACATCGATCGGATGGCGCGGCGTACATCGTCACCGGCCCGACCTCCGGCATAGGCCGCCGCACGGCACTCGAGCTGGCCAAGCACGGCACGGTCGTTTTGGTCGGCCGGGATCGCCGAAAGCTCGACGAGGTGCAGAAAGCCATCGAGCGAAAGCGCCGGCACGCCGTTTCGGTCCTGTGCGACCTGTCGGATATCGCGAGCGTGCGGCGTGCGGCCGCCCAGATCGTGGCGCTCCGCCTTCCGATAGCCGGCCTGCTCAACAACGCGGGCATCATGCAGATGCGCGCCACCAAGAACGCGCTGGGCTGGGACATGACCTTCGCGACGAACCACCTCGGAACCTTCGCGCTGACCGAGGCGCTCGCGCCGCAGCTTCCCGACGGCGCGAATGTCGTCTTCGTCGTCTCCGCCGTGGAGGATCCCGGGCGCAAGCCCGCCGTGGCCGCCGGCTTCCGCGGCGGTCGCTATATCTCGGTAGAGGCCAACGCGCGCGGCGAGTGGAAACCCGGCGGCTCCACGATGCCGGGCAGGGATGCCTACGCCACGTCGAAGCAGTGCATCCTCGCTGCGGCGATGGCCTTGTCTCGCGAGACTCCGCGATTACGGTTTAACGCGGTCGAGCCGGGCCTAAATCCGACCACCGGTCTCGGAGGCGACGATGTTGGCGCCTTTCTGCGCTTTCTCCAGAAATCCATCATTCCGCTGCTCGTGCCGCTACTCATGCCCTTCATAAAGATACTGAGCACTCCGAAGCGAGCCGCGCGCGTGATCAGCAAAATTTTGCTCGACGCCTCCGGCCGGAGCGGCGTCTACTACGACGAGGGCGGCCGTCCGATGCTCGGCTCGATGCTCGTGCGTGACCCGAGGTTCCAGGATCGCGTCGTCGCCGAGACGCGCGCCGTGTTGTCTACGATTCCGGCCTAAAGAGAGGTCCGCGGTGAATCACCTGGCCGGCGCGCGGGACAGCCGTGAGAGCCGCACGCGGATGGCGCTCGTCGCCGGCGTATCCTCCGGCATCGGTCGAGCCTTTGCCCTGCGGCTCGGTGTCCATCGAAAAGCAGCCGCTTCGCGGGGCCGTGTACACGGGACGATTGCACTACAAAGGATCGATAGACCATCTTCGCTCGAATCGATAAACTGGCGGGCATGAAACCGAGTGCATTTTCTCGCGGCGGCTATTTGGCCGTTTGTCTCAACCCCACGATCCAAAAGACCTTGGTGTACAAGGGTCTCGCGAAAGGTGAGGTGAATCGCACTCCCGAATATCGCATCGATGTCGCGGGCAAGGGCGTCTGCTGCGCTCGCGTCTTGGGGCAGCTGGGCCGTGAGGCCGTCCATCTCACGCAATTGGGCGGTCCTACACGGGACTGGTTCCTCGCGATGTGCGAAGCGGACAGCGTCCGTGTCCATTGGACCGACTCGGGCTCAGCCATTCGTTTCTGCACCACGATCATCGACAAGGCCGATGGAAGCGCGACCGAACTCGTCGAGGAGGCGCTGCCGGTCGCCGAGGGGACCGCGGAGAGGATCCTCGCCGAATATGACCGGCTCCTGCCCGAGGTCGCGACCGTGATGCTCTCCGGCACGAAGGCCGCGGGCTTCCCCCCGACTATCATGCCCGAGATGGCGGAACGCGCCGCTTCCGGGAAAAAGCGCCTTTTTCTCGATATCAAAGGGAAAGATTTATTGCGGAGCCTTCCTTTCCGCCCGTCGGTGGTCAAGCCCAACTTGGAAGAACTTCTCCAGACCTACGCGCCCGAAAAAGCCGATATCTGGCGATCGGGAGGAGACGAGGTCGCGTTGCGCGATCTTGTTGCGCGAGTCGGTCGGGAATACAGGGAAAAATACGGATCCTGGCTCGTCGTCACCCGAGGTTCGCGCCCCACCCTTTTCTGGGATGGCGAGGGGCTGAAGGAAAGTCCTGTCAAGCCCGTCGAGGTTTCGAATCCCATCGGCTCGGGCGATTCCTTCAACGTCGGAGTGGCTACGGCGCTCGAAGACGGGGCGTCGATCGCCGAAGCCGTGGCTGAAGGCAACCGCCTCGGCGGCCTCAACGCGGAGCGGCTCAAACCGGGGTCGATCCTGTAGAGTCGCGGCGGGGCGGCAGGACTGAAGCGGCGGATTCGTACGGGACCTAGGCGTGAATGGTGAATGGGAGCGGGGCCGCGGTCGCGCCGCGGGGCCTCCCGCCGCCAGGCTCGGCCGTATTGCGCGGATCCGCCGTTGCACTTCCTCGAAGGCCGGCCGGGCCACCCGTTTTCACGTGTCACCTTGCCTGCAGGTATGCCTCGGGAGCGGCTTTAGGGGGCGGCTTTAGGGGGCGGTCGTCAAAGACATGCGCTGAGGCGAGCTGACAGGGTGCTTACCGCGGCTTGGAGGCGCCCCGTCCGCCGCTTCCGCCGCGGGAGCCCGGCTTCTTCAGCGAGTCGGGGGCCCTACCGGCGCTGGGCGCTTTACCGGCGCTAAAGACCAGCGGCGCGGCGTGCGCGAGGTCGGGGGCGAACAGGGTGGCTCCGGCGGCGCCGAGCTCGGCCTCGGAGAAGCTGCTCGTGATGCCCAGGCAGGCGCAGCCGGCGGCCCGGGCGGCCTGGGCTCCGCTCACCGCGTCCTCGATCACGAGGCAGTTCGCGGGAGCCACGCCGATGAGGCGGGCTCCGTGGAGGTAGATGTCGGGATAGGGCTTCTTGCGCTCGACGTCGAGACCCGTGACGAAGGCGTCGAAGTCGCCGCGCTCGAGGCCGAGCTCGACCAGGTTGGCCTCGGCCTTGACCGCGTCGGCGCTGGTCGCGAGAGCGGTCTTGAGGCCCTCGGCGCGGCAGCGTCTGACGAAGGCCACGGCCCCGGGCAGCTCCCCGAGGCGGCCGCGGATCACGTCGGCGTAGATCTCGTAGGTGCGCGCCTTGTCGGCCGCGAGGTCGAGTTTCACGCCGTGGAGCTCGGCGACGCCGCCGAGGTAGCGGTCCTCGCCCATGCCGACGAAGGGGCGGAACTCCTCGGGCCTGACCACGATGCCGTGGCGCTCGGCGAACATGGCGCAGGCCGCCTCCGCGATGAACGCCTCGGAATCCACGAGGACCCCGTCCATGTCGAACAGCACCGCCTGCACCGCTTTGAGCATCGCCGCTCCCCCCTGGAGTAGTTTCGCGCATCGTGCCAGCGCGTCCGGGGGCGCGCCCCCCTCGCTCGGATGGTAGCATGTCCGCGGCGAAGGCTCAAGGCCGTGCCCGGTCGGCGGCATGCCGGCGTCGGGTCGTCGGCCCTACGGCAGCCTCGTCGAGCCCGTGAGATAGCGGTCGACCTCGCGGGCGGCGCCGCGGCCCTCGGCTATGGCCCAGACCACGAGGCTCTGTCCGCGCCTCATGTCGCCGGCCGCGAAGACGCCGGGGGCGGCGGTCGCGAAGGCGCCGAAGGCGGCCTTGGCGTTGCCGCGCTCGTCGGCCTCGATCCCGAAGGCTTCGAGGATGCCTCGCTCGGGGCCGAGGAAGCCCATGGCGATGAGGACGAGAGCGGCCGGCAGGGTGCGCTCGCTGCCGGGCACTTCCTGCGGGGCGGGTCGGCCCTTCGCGTCGCGCTTCCATTCGACGTCGATCACGACCACGCCGCTCACGCGGCCCTCGGCGTCGCCCAGGAAGCGCTTGGCCGTGACCTGGAAGATCCGCGGATCCTTGCCGAAAAGGACTGCCGCCTCCTCCTGGCCGTAGTCGGTCTTGAAGGTCTTGGGCCACTCGGGCCAGGGGTTGTCGGGCTCGCGGTCCTCGGGCGAGCGCGGCATGATCTCGAGCTGGGTGACGCTCTTCGCCCCCTGGCGGATGGCCGTGCCCACGCAGTCGGTGCCGGTGTCGCCCCCGCCGATGATCACGACGTCCCGGCCCTTGGCGGAGATGAAGGCGCCGTCGGCGTGATTCGAGTCGAGGAGGCTCCTGGTATTGGCGGCGAGGTAGTCGACCGCGAAGTGGATGCCGCCCAGATCCCGGCCCTCGATGCCCAGGTCGCGCGGACGAGTGGAGCCGCAGGCGAGAATCACGGCGTCGTGCTTGGCGCGCAGATCCGTCGCGGCCAGCCGCGTCGCGGCCGGCCGCGCGCCCTGGGCGCGGCCGCTCTCGGCCTCGCGCCCGCTCCCTCGGCCGGGGCCCACCTCGACGCCTACCGGACAGGCCTCGAACTGTTCAAGCCCGGCGCCAAAATCTCAACCGCAATGGACGCCGTGCGCGACGCCATCACCGGCTCGGGCTTCGGCATCTGCGAGGCCGGCATCCACGGCCACGGCCTCGCCTCGCTCGAATACCCGCGCTACCGCCACCACGTGAAGGGCGCCGACGCGG
>JAJXZP010000234.1 GCA_021779995.1 bacterium
CTCTCGGAGTTCGCGGCCCAGGTCGTCGTGTCGCGCTCGGTCGACGCCGCGTCGAGGCGCCCGGGGTCGAGCGTCTTCCTCCTCATCGGGCTGGCGGTCGCGGCCTTCGGCGCGCTGGAGTGGGGCTTCAACTATCTGCGCTACTATTTTTCCGGGCGGATCGTGGGGGAGTCAATCTATCGCCTGCGCAACGACGCGTTCTCCCGCGCGATCGCGCACGACCTCTCGTTCTACGACGAGCATTCCTCCGGCAAAGTGGTCAGCCGACTCACGACCGACACCGAGGATTTCTCGAACGTCATCGGGCTCGTCGTCGACTTTCTCTCGCAGCTCGTGCTCGTCGCCGTCTTCTTCGCCTATCTCATGTCGCTGAACTCCCGGATGGCGCTCCTGCTGCTGGTGATGGCGCCTGTCGCGGCCGCACTGGCCCTGGCCTTCCGGCGCGTCGCGCGTTTCGTGACGCTCAACGCCAAGCGGGTCACCGCCCAGGTCAACTCCCGCATCCAGGAATCGGTCTCAGGCATCGGCGTGGCCAAGGGCTTCCGCCGCGAGAAGGCCCTGTGGCGGGGTTTCAAGGACGACAACCGCATGGCCTACCGCTTCGGACTGCGCCGCGGGATCGTGCTCCAGCTGATATTCCCGGTCGTGGGCATAGCCTCCGCCCTCGGCAACGCCCTCATCTTCTTCCTGGGCGGTAGCTCCGTGTGGAAGGGCGAGCTGACCCTCGGCCAGTGGCTCCTCTTCATTCAGGCGGTCGGCTTCTTCTGGTGGCCCATGCTCAACATCGCCTCCTTCTGGAGCCAGCTCCAGGACGGCCTGGCGGCGGCGGAGCGCGTTTTCTCGCTCGTCGACCGCGAGCCGCGCGTGCGCCAGACGGGCGGCCTCGCCCCGGCGCGGATCGAGGGGAGGGTGGAGTTCCGCGGTCTGGTCTTCGCCTATTCGAGCAAGGAGACGGTCTTCGACGGCCTCTCGCTCTCGATCGCGGCGGGAGAGAAGCTGGCCATCGTCGGCAAGACGGGGGCGGGCAAGTCCTCGATCGTGAAGCTCCTGTGCCGCTTCTACGAGTTCCAGGGCGGCGAGCTCCTCGTCGACGGCCGCGATGTGCGAAACTACTCGCTCGACGCGTTGCGCGGCGCCATCGGGCTCGTGTCGCAGGATCCCTTCCTCTTCCCCGGCACGGTGGCCGACAACATCCGCTATGCCAGGCCCGAGGCCACGGACGCCCAGGTGGAAGCCGCCGCCCGCTCCCTGGGCTCAGGCGACTGGGTGGAGGACCTGCCCGCCGGCCTTTCGACCGAGACGGGGCATCGCGGCTCGTCCTTGTCGATGGGGCAGCGCCAGCTCGTCGTGCTGGCCCGCGTCCTCCTCCGGGACCCGCGCATCTTCATCCTGGACGAGGCCACCTCGAGCGTCGATCCCTTCACCGAGGCGCAGATCCAGGAGGGGCTCGAGTCGATCATGCGCGACCGGACGGCCATCGTCATCGCGCACCGGCTCTCGACGGTCAAGTTCGCCGACCGCATCGTCGTGCTCCACTCGGGCTCCGTCGTCGAGGAGGGGAGCCACGAGGCCCTCCTGGCCCGCGGCGGGGAGTACGCCACGTTGTACGATACCTATTTCCGGCACCAGAGCATGGAGTACATCGAGCGCCACGGCCGCTAGAGGAGCGTCCGCCGCTCTCGGCTGCGAAGACCGCGGGCGCGGCCGGAGTCCCGCGTAGCGGCCGAGCGGTCCGCGACCCGCGAAGCCCCCGGCCCAGGCGGGTCGCGCGTGGTCGTCAGCGCGCGGCGAAGGTTCCGATCAGCTCGCCCTCGGCGAGGATGTGGCCCCGCATGGCCTTCAGGAGCTCGTCGCGCGTGTAGGCGCGGCCGCCCCCGAGGGCGCGGTCGAGCGCGAAGATCCTGAAGACGTAGTGGTGCACGCCCGAGGGGGGCTGCGGTCCGCCCCAGCCGACCTTGCGCCAGTCGTTGAGGCCCTGCCGGCTGCCGTCGGGCAGCTGGGCTTCCTGCGGAAGCCCCAAGGCCAGGGACGTGTGGCCAGCCGGGATGTCCCAGACGACCCAGTGCACCCAGCCGCCCGGCTTGGGCGCGTCGGGGTCGTCGCAGACGAGGGCGAAGGAAACCGTGCCGGCCGGCGCGCCCGACCAGCCGAGGGGCGGCGAGAGATTGTCCGCCGAGTACGAATGTACCTTCGGAATGGTTCCGCCTTCGGGAAACGCGCTCGATTGCAGCTTCATCGCGGCTGCCTCCTTTTGCGCCCCAAGCTCGATCCCTGCGGCGAGGACGAGAAGGCTGACGGCACTGAGGGCTTTCATTGTCTGTCCCATCCTCCCGGTTCGGCCCGAGCCGCTTTAGCATAATTCTACAGCTCCCCCGACCTAGTGTCATCAAGCTTGTTGATGAAGTCCGGGCGAAGCGGGAGGGCTCGGCATTGCCGGGCGATTGGAACGCTGGCTTCTCGCCCTGGAGTCGAGGCGATCTTATATACCGCTAAAATATTACTGATATATCAAAATCGTCCTTTATTTCTTGACATAATTCTGAGGCCGTGGCACCCTCGATCCATGCGAAGAATCACCCAGCACCCCATCGTGCCTCCCCTCTCGGGCCGGACTGAGGTGTCATTCAGCTTCGACGGTGCCGAGATGCGCGGCTTCGAGGGCGAGATGATCGCCTCGGCCCTCTTCGCCAACGGCATCACCCGCTTCTCGAAGCACGCCAAGGACGGCGCGCCTCAAGGCATCTTCTGCGCCAACGGCCAGTGCTCCCAGTGCACGGTCCTCGTCGACGGCATTCCCAAGAAGGCCTGCATCACCGCCCTGCGGGCCGGCCTCGACCTCAGGACCATGGACGGCCTTCCCGTCTTGCCGGCGCTCGACGCGGCTCCGGCCCCGGCGGGCAAGCGCCTTTTGTCGGCCGACGTGCTTGTCATCGGCGGCGGCCCCTCGGGTCTCGGCGCGGCCTCCGAGCTCGCCACGCAGGGCTTTTCCGTGATCCTCGCCGACGACAAGGCCGGCTTGGGCGGCAAGCTCGTGCTCCAGACGCACAAGTTCTTCGGCTCCGAGGAAGACTGCTACGCCGGCACGCGCGGCATCGACATAGCCGCGAAACTCGAGGCCGATCTGCGCAGCCGTCCCACCGTCACCATTCTCGCGAACTCGCCCGTGGTGGGTCTCTACAAGGATCGCCGGGCCGGCGTCTTCCAGGACTACTCGTCCTACCTGCTCGTCGCCTTCAAGGCGCTCGTGGTCGCGGCCGGGGCGCGCGAGCGGTCGATCGTCTTCCCGGGCAACGATCTGCCCGGGGTGTACGGCGCCGGCGCCTTCCAGACCCTCGTCAACCGCGACCGGGTGCGGCCGGCCGGGCGCGTGCTCATCGTCGGCTCGGGCAACGTGGGCCTCATCGCCGCCTACCACGCCCTGCAGGCCGGCATCGAGGTCGCCGGCATCGTCGAGATACTCGACAAGGTCAACGGCTACAAGGTTCACGCCGACAAGATCCGCCGCATGGGCGTGCCCATCCACCTCTCGACCACCGTCGTCTCGGTCGAGGGCGAGGGGAGGGTCGAGCGGGCCACGGTCGCCCGGGTCGGTGCGGACTTCAAGCCTCTCCTCGACACGGCGCGCGGCTACGAGGTGGACACCGTCCTGGTGGCCGCGGGGCTCTCGCCCTGCGACGAGTTCTATCGCCAGGCGAGGGACTACGGCTTTCTCGCGGTCAAGGCGGGCGACGCCGAGGAGATCGCCGAGGCCTCGAGCGCCCTCTTCGGCGGCCGCATTGCGGCCTTCGCCCTCGCGAAGCTCCTGGGCCGCAAGGTCGAGGTCGACGAGTCCTGGATAGCCAAGCGCGAGGTGCTCAAGTCCAAGCCCGGCGACAAGATTCCCCGGGAGCCCGTCGTCCCCGGCGAAAAGTGGCGGCCGGTCTTCTTCTGCGAGGAGGAGATTCCCTGCAATCCCTGCACGACGGTCTGCCCGAGCGGCTCGATCAAGCTGAGGCCGCGCCGGGGCGACCTGCTCGACCTGCCCTACTTCCAGGGGGACGACTGCCGAGGCTGCACCGCCTGCGTCGCCGCCTGTCCGGGGCTCGCGATCTCGCTCCTGCGCCGCATCGACGAGGCCTGGAGCGAGGTGGCGCTGCCCTACGAGTTCGAGCCCGGCTTCGAGCCCGGAGACCGCCGCGACCTGCTTTCGATGGACGGAGCTTTCGTGGAGGCGGCCGAGCTCCTCAAGAAGACCTTCAACCGGCGCTACAAGACCTGGATCCTCCATTTCAAGGTGAGTTCGGCTAACGCGGCCAAGGTCATCGGCATCCGCGTGCAGGACCCCGCGGCCGCGCGCAGCCTCCCTTCGCCGCAGTTCTCCTGCGCCGCCGAGGACGCGATCGTCTGCCGCTGCGAGCGCGTCACCTTCGGCGAGCTCGTGCGTTTCATCCGCGAGAACAAGGTGACCGACGTCAACCAGCTCAAGGCCATCCGGGCCGGCATGGGTGCCTGCGGCTCCAAGACCTGCTCGGCCCTCTATCCCTCGGTCTTCCGCGCCGCGGGGGTCGATCCCGCCTCCGTCACGCTCGGCACGCTCAGGCCGCTGACGGTGGAGGTGCCCATGGAGGCTCTGGTGAACGAGCCGGCCGCGGTCGGCGGGCCCTCGCGTGGAGGTCCGGCGTGAAGAAGTTCGACGTTCTCATCATCGGGGCGGGCTCGATCGGCGTGCCCCTGGCCTACTACTGCGCCGCTCGCTCGCTCAAGGTGGGGGTGCTCGAGCGCGAGGCCTCCTGGGGCCGGGGACAGAACCGGGCCGCCATCGGCGGCATCCGGGCCACGCACTCGGACCCCGCGAAGATCAAGATCTGCCAGGAGTCGCTGAGGATAGCCGCCGCTTTCCGCGAGGAGCACGGGATCGACATCGAGTGGCGCCAGGGTGGGTATCTTTTCGTCGCCTACGACGAAGAGCGCGAGAGGTCCTTCCGGGACCTCCTCGCCGTGCAGAAGGCCGCGGGGCTCGACATCGACTGGATCGACGCCGACCGTGTCGCCGAGCTGTCGCCCGGCATCGCCCGGGAGGGCCTGCGCGGCGGCACCTTCAGCCCGGGCGACGGCTTCGCCTCGCCGCTCACCACCAACACCGCCTTCCATCGACTGGCGCTCGAGGCGGGGGCCGAGTTCCTGTTCGGCGAGACGGTGACCGGCATGGAGCTCGCGGGCGGGAAGGTGAGGCGGGTGCGCACCGACAAGGAGGTCTACGAAGCCGCCGTCTTCGTAAATGCGGCGGGCGCGCATGCGGCCGAGATCGCCTCGATGGCGGGCGCCGAGATTCCCGTCCACCCCGACAGCCACGAGGGCGGCGTCACCGAGCCGGTGGCCCCGTTCATGCAGCCCATGCTCGTCGACATCCGCAGCGACGAGGAGTCGGGCAACTACTACTTCTACCAGGCTTCCACCGGACAGGTCGTCTTCTGCATCACGCCGAAGCCGCAGGCCTGGGGCGCCGAAACCGTCAACACCTCGGGCTTCCTGCCGCTCTGCGTGCGGCGCATGCTCGAGCTCTATCCTCGGCTGCGCTCGCTCAAGGTGCGCCGGACCTGGCGTGGGCTCTATCCCATGACCCCCGACGGCCTTCCCCTCGTCGGTTACACTCGCGAGGCGGACAATTTCCTTTTGGCGGCGGGAATGTGCGGGCAGGGCTTCATGATCGGGCCCGGCCTGGGAAGGATCCTGGCCCAGGTCATCGCCGAGGGCGCGAAGGAGTACGACTTCATCTTCGAGGAGTTGACGCCCTACCGCAAGTTCGAGGGCATGGAACTTTTGAAGTAAGGGCCGGCGGACGAGGCGGGCGCCACCGTGAATCGCCCGGACTTCGGCTTCGGGCGGCTCTTTCAAAATGCGTCCGCATCTTGAAAGAGCCTCGCCGGAAGCCGCTTTTCGTAATTGCTCTTTCGGCTCCGTATCTTCGTGGCCCCGTGGATTCCCTCGGTCGATCGGGCAATCGGCCTAGCCGCTGATGGGAATGATCTGGTCCAGGTGGATTTCCTTGAACTGTTTGGCCAGCTGGGGGGAGAGGGCGGTGATCTTCATGCCGCCGCCGGCCTGGTCGAAGTGCTTGTAGAACGACAGGAGCTTGCCGATGCCGGCGCTCGTGATCGAGGGTACCTCCGACAGGTCGAACTCGGCGTTGCGGAGCGAGCCGTCCTTGGCCAGTTCGGCGAACTTGGCGCTGAGTTCCGAGCCTCCGGCGGTATCCATGGCTCCGGTGATCGTGATGCTGACGCGATCCTGCTCTATGGAGATGTCGATATCCATGTTTCCTTCCTCCAAACTACTCGGGGCATTCCGGCGGCGCGCTAGGGCGTGCGGTGCTCGAATCTAGTTTCGTCGAACCAGGCTACTATCGCCGCGATGGCCTCTCCGCTCCGCTTGCCGCCCAGGGGATCGTGACGTTCCCGCGGAAAGGAGACGAACCTGCGATCCTTGAGCGGAAGGGTTTCGACCGTCTCGCGGAGCTTTTCGAAGGGAACGAGACTGTCCGACTCGCCCACGAAGAAGGCGGCCTTGCGCCCTTCCAGGAAGGAGGTGTCGCGCAGCAGCGACTTGGCGGTGGCGTCGAGGTCGGAAGCGAAGGCGTTGGGTATGGAATAGGCCACGAGCACATCCGATTCGAGGCGCTTGCGGGCGGCCTCGTCCTCGAAATGCGTCTCGGGGGCGGTGTCCACGGGCACGCCGTAGAGCAGGGGCGCGATCGCGGCGAGGCGGGCCTTGCGCGCCGGATAGCGCTTGAGGAAGAGGAGGGCCGCCACCGCTCCCATCGAGTGCGCGATGATGTCGATCTCCCGGGCGCCTTCCACCGCCTCGATGCGCCGGCAGAGGGATTCGATCGCGTCGGCCATGGCGAGCACCCCGCCCGAGCCGCGCTCTCCGGGGCTGTGGCCGAAGCCCGCGAAGTCGAGGGCGTAGACCTTGAAGTTCTCGGCCAGGAGCTTGGGTACGAGCGAGGGATACGCGCCCGAATGGTAGCCGAGGGCGTGCAGGACGAGACCCACCCTATCGTATCCCTTCGACGAGTTTTCCCAGTATTGGTAGCGGAGGCGCGTCCCCTTGGGATCGGGGAAGTAGGAACTCAGATGGTTCACCGGTTGTTGCCCCTTTCATTCCGGAGCGGGTCGTCCGCGGGGCCCGGTCGCCCCTCGGCGCGCCCGCCCCGGGAACGCCTCACTTGCTGATCGGAAAGATGCGGTCGAGGTGAATTTCCATGAACTGCTTGTACAGCTGATCGGAGATTCCCTTCACCGTCATGCTCCCCTTCTTGCCGTCGATGAACTTGAAGAAGTTCATGATCTTGCCGATGCCCGACGACGTGATGGTGCGCACGGTCTTGAGATCGAAGACGACGTTCTTGATGCCGTCCATCTCCATGGCTTCCTGCAGGGTGACGGCGAGCTTGTGGCCTCCGTCCGTGTCGATGTTGCCGTCGACGACGATCGTGAGGGCGTCGCCCTTTCTGTTCATCTCGATATCCATAGGTCCTCCGCTTCACTCGAGGATGATGTACTTGCGCACTTCGCCGAGGACGCGCTCCACCTGGGCCACGATCTCGGCTTGGACGTTGAAAAGGATCTGCTTTTGGATGCGTTCCCTGCCCTTCTCCGTCTTCCTGGCGTTGAAGTACGAGGGGAACTCTTCGGCCTCCGGCCTGATCGTGAGCGCGGCGGTGACCAAGTCGCCGTCGATCCTCTCGCGGAAAAGCTCGGCGGCCGCCGGCCCCAGGGCCTCGACGGCCTTCTCGGGCAGGGCGGCGAGCAGGTTCGGCCTGCGGTCCTCGGGCGCCTGGCCCTTGAGACGAGCCGTGACGTAGGCGTAATAGCGGCCCGAGGGGTTGTCCGGATCCACCGGGTACTCCCCGTCGGTCGCGATGTCGATGTCGTAGAACCGCTCGGGCCCTTCCGCCGTGAGCGCCGCCCAGATCTCGCGATAGGGCGCGACCGCCTCGGCGCCCGCGGTCGACAGGACGTAGGCGTCGCCGCAGACCTCGAGACATTCGCCGGCCGGATCCTGGACGCGCACCGTGGTCCACGCGTAGGCGTCGAGCGCGCGTTCCTGCTCGGCGCGGATGCCCGCGAGCACGGCCTTGGGCAGCTCTTCCCGGGCCATGCGCTCGGCGTAGGCGGTCCTCGTCTTGGAGTAATAGGCCGGGAACTCGTCGGGCTCGGGCCTGATCGTGAGCGACTCGGTGATCTGCCTGCCCTCCACCCTCTCAGGGATGTACTTGAGCACGGCGTCCTTCCCGTACTTCTCGACGAGCTCTCCGAGGGCCGAGGCGAGGAGGCTTTCCTTCTCCTCGGGCGTCGTCCCCTTGAGCTCGAAGGCGAGATAGGCGTAGTAGCGCCCCGACGAGGCGATGTCCTCGTCGAAGACGCCGTCGTGGGCGATCACCTTGTCGTAAAGGTCGAAGAGATCGCGGGAGGACAGTGACGCGGCGATGCCCTCGAGCTCGCCGAGGCGGGCCATGGCCTCCGAGGGACCCACGAAGGTCCGGCCCTCGATAGCCACGCCCGCTCCGAGATCGAGCGAGCGCAGAGCGTTCGCGATGCGCTCAATCCGGTCCACTTACTTCCCCTTCTCCTTCTCTTTCTTCTCGATTTCCTTGATGGGGACGAGCTTGCGCGGCGCCACCTCTTTCTCGTGGTAGCTCGCCTTGACGAGGAGCACGGGCGGGATCACGTCCTCCATCCGCTTGCGGTCGTCGAAGAAGGCGTTGCGGACAGCCGAGGCGTGAATGGCCGTCTCTTCCATGTCGGCGTCGGTGCCTACGCCCTCGAGCTGGGCCACGCGGTCGAGGATGTTGAGGATGGTCCGGTTGAGGGGATCCTCCTGGCCCTTCTCCTTGTCGAGGTGCTTGGCCAGGCCGTTGAGGTCCGCTATCGAGAGGGGGTAGATGCGGTAGCCGTCGCGCGGCGAGGAGTAGTTGGACTGCAGGACGCCGAGGATGACCGAGAGGTTCTTGGGATAGATGCCGCCCTTGTGCCACTTGGTCATCATGGCGAAGATCTTGCCGATGATGAACCTATTGGGCTGGACGGGGGAGAGGAGGAGGAAGGGATCCGTGTCGCCGATGAGGGAATCGATGACCCAATGGTTCTCGATCTCGAGCATCCGGAGGAACACGGGATAGTTCTCGGGCGTGAGGCCGACCGTGTTGAGGAACGACGCGTAGGTGATCGCCGCCTCGACGGCCTCGTAGGTCCTGCAGCCGATGATGCCCTGGAGGAGGCGATTCTCGATGCCGTTGATCTGGTCCTCGGACCAGCTGTCGTTAACAATTACTTCGTCCATGGTGTCTCCTTCGGTCCCTTAGTCGTGGCGCAGGGCCATGTCGATGTCTTCGACGAAGAGCGTTCTCGGCGTGACCTCGTCCTTGAGATAGTCGCCGCGGACCAGGAGAACCTGGGGAATCCCGTCCTCGAGCTTCTTCGCGGTGTCGAAGAAGAAACTCCGGATGCGGATGGCCTGCCGGGAGACTTCCTCCATCGACTCGTCCCAGCCGAGTCCCTGGAGGGACCCGATCCGATCGAAGATATCGAGGATGCAGCGGTTCAAGGGGTAGTTCTGCCCCTTCTCCTTCTCGAGGTGCTTGCCGAGATTGTCGACGTCCGCGATGGTGAGCGGATAGATCTTGTAGCCGTCCTTCGGCGAGCTGAAGGCGTTCTGCAGCACGCCGAGCGCGATGGAGAGCGTCTTGGGATAGATGCCGCCCGGATGCCAGCGCGTGAGCAGGGTGAAGCACTTGGAGATGACGTAGCGGTTGGGCTGGATCGTCGAGAGGAAGAGGAAGGGATCCTCGTCGCCGATCAGCGCGTCGAGGACCCAGTGGTTCTCGATCTCGAGCATCTTGAGGAAGAGCGGATAGTTGTCGGACGTGAGGCCCGAGAGCCTCAGGAACCTCGTGTACGCGATCGCCGCTTCGACCGCCTCGGGGGTGCGCGACGACATGACCTGCTGGAGAATGCGGTTCTCCACGGACATTATGTTCTCGCGGGTCCAGAGCCGTGCCTGCTCCTCAGCTTTCGTGGTAGCCATTGTCCCTCCTTCTGTCTCTCACTTGGACTTGTTCTTAGCGGCACCGGCCTTGGTCGGTCCTGCAGGTTTTTTCATGGCGGCCGCCGAGGCCTTGGAGATCTTGGGCGCGGCGCCGCCTTTAACCTTAGGCGCGGCGGCGCTCTTGTCAAGCGTGGACGCGCCTTTCGGCGACGCTTTCGCGGCGGCCTTCGCCGGCTTCGGCGCGGCCGAAGCCTTTTTCGCCGCGGCGGCGGCCGCCTTCGCGGTGCCCGCCCGCCCCGTCGCGAGGACGGCGAGGCTCTCCTCCATCTCGCGGTCGAAGCGCGTCTTCTCGGTCTTGACCGGCCCGACCTTGCCCTCGATCTTGCCGATCACGTCCTCGACCAGGCCGAGCTTGTTCTGCTCGGACTGGCTGAAGCCGGACACCTCGCCGCGGAAACGGTAGAGCGCCTGGAGCACCACCTTGAGTTCCTTGTCGCTGAAATCCATACCACCTCCATGTACGGCCGCGTGTCACGGCCGCGGCTTGCGCTTCAGCAGCGTAAGCTTGTTCCCTTTGTCGTTGTACGAAACTTCGTCGAAGGGCCGCTTGATGAGCCACAGCCCCTTGCCCGAGACGTCGAAGCCCGAGGGCTCGTCGCTGACAGCCCCGGTGTCGAAGCCGGGACCCTCGTCGCCGAGAACCAGGCTCGCCGTGTCGTCTTTAATGGAAAGTTCGATCGAAATGCGGCGCCCGCCGTAGACCGGGTCCGCGAGCTTGCGCTCGCGCTCCGCCTCGTAGCGGTCCTCGGTCAGGGGGTCGTCGGAGCGGAGGGAGGAGTCGAGCTCGAGGTTCCCATGCTCGACCGCGTTCACGACGGCCTCCTCGAGGGCGAGCGCGCACTCGTCCTCGGCGCCGGGGCCGGGATAGTAGCCGCACTCCGCGAGCAGGTGCGCGAGGCGCCTGCAGACCCGGCTGACGTCGAAGTCCTTCGTCAGCCAGGAGAAGGAGGCGGAGAGACGCTGAAGGCCGGCGAAGGCGGCCCCGCCGGAGCTGCGCTCGCGCCGGTCTTCGACCAAGGCCACGAGGGCTCGGCGCAGCTCGCGCTCCACCAAGGGCAGGAGGAGCAGCCGGCCTTCGCGCGCGACGGCCGCGGCGGCGACGAGCGTCCGTTCGGAGGCGGGGACGACAAAGCACCAGGGCCGGGCGTCCTCGAGCGCCGAGGCTCGGGCCGCGCGCAGGCCGGACTCGTCGTAGACGGCGGCGAACACGAAGGCGGAAGACGGGTCGTTGATGGGATCGCCCGAAAGCGAGGCCTTGCCGAGAGCGCCGAGCGCATCTCGCAGGCTCGTGCGCTCGTCCTCGGCGAAGCCGGTGAGGAGGATGTCGGGGACTGCGTCGAAGGCCATACGAATTCTCGCTTCCTTAAAAGATCGCGGATCAGGCTTCGTCCAGCCAGAGGCGGAACTCGCGGATGCCGCGCGCCACGACCTCGCCCGCCTTGCGCGCGTCGGCCGCCGGGACGCTCAACCTGTCGCGCAGGATCATGATGATGAAGTCCTGGATGTTGCTGTAGACGTCGGCGATGTCGTAGAAGAGCACGGCCAGATCGTCACCCTCGGGGCGGAAGACCGAAAAGCTCGTGGGCATGAACACGGGCTTGCGGCCCACGTAGATGTTCTGCAGGCGCTTGGAGGTAAGATGCAGAAGCTCGGAGAAGCGGTAGGGCACCATCTGCTCGGAGGGACGGTTCACCGGCTCGACGCTCTTGAGGAGGAAGGAGGGCGGCTCGAGGAAGGCGTAGAGCTTGCAGCCGACGGTCTTGAAGACGAGGGTGTCGCCTTCGGGGTAAATATCCTGGAGGTTCTCGTAGCCGATGATCTCGAAGACGGCGTAGCCGAGCTCGCCGGCGAAACGCACGCAGACGATGAAGCCGCCGTACTTGGGGAGCTTGCTCTGCTTGAAGGCGTCGAAGAGGTGCTGGGCCGCGAAGCGCTTCCGGGGCTCGTCGCCGGCGACTTCCTCGGCGGATCGCGCCGGGCCGGCGAGGCGGTCCGCTCGATCGGCCGCGGCCTTGGCCGCGCCCTTGCCCGAGCTGCGGAGTCTGGAGAGGAGTTCGACGTCCTCGCCGGCTCGGGAAGAGCGGCGTTCGGCATCCTGCGCCGCGGCGCCGCCAGCCTTCGCGGCGCTGCCAGCCTTCGCGGCGCCGCCCGCCTTCGCGGCGGGGGCTGGCTTGGCGCCGGCCGCCCGCTCTGTCGCGGCGGTCCGGCCTCCGGTCGCCGGCTTCTTGGGAGGCTCTGCCGCGGCGCTCTTGCCCTTCCGGGCCGCAGCTTCGGCGGCTTTCGCGGCGGCATCGCGCTTGCCGGCGGCATCGGCCGCATCCGGCCTGGCGGGAGCGGCGAGTCCGGCCAGCTCGCGGGCTCGCGAGCGCAGGGGCCTGACGGGCTTTTCCTCGCGCTTGGCCTTTTTCATGTCGACGAGGGAAGGCAGGGATTCTTCGACCTTGGAGCCGCGCTTGCCGCGCGGCGCGGTGCCGAGTTCGGTTTCGAGGCGGGTCACGAGAGACTCGCATTCCTCGCGGACCGCTGCGTCGCTCGTGCTGATGCCACCGCCGTAGATGACCTCATATTGCCTGACTATCTTGACAAGCTTTTTGAGATCGGCAGCTTCCATACTCATACCGGGAAGTATAAACTCGAATCATGGCTTGTCAAATTTTTGGCACGATAGGTGATTCGGGCTTTGACTCGACGGCCTTCCGCGCTTAGAATTCCTCGTAATGGATCATCTTCAGACGCTTGAGTTTCAAATGGCCGCGCTGCAGCGAAAGATCAGACTCCTGCAGGACCTGCGCTTTTTCGTCGAGACGGCCTCGGCCGAGGATCTCGCCGGCTTCGGCGACGAGCTGAGGGCCGTGACGACGGGCTCGGGCCGTTCGGTGGGCTCGATCCTCGCCGCCCTGCTCGGCGCCGCCGGCCCGGCGGCGGGCGCGGAAATCGCAGCCGGCCGTTTCGGCGCCTACGAGGCGGCTTTTGCCGAAGCCTCCCGCCAAGCCGCTCGCGAGGCGAGCGGTTCCCTTTCCGCTCCGCCGCTGGCCGCTCCCTTCGGCGAGACGCCGGCGGCGGCCGCAGTCAGGCCACGCGGCGCCGATTCGGCCGCCCCGACCTCGGGGCTCCCGGCCGGGGAATCCCTCGCCGGAGCCGAGGCGGCGCCTGCGGCCGCGGCTCGGCCGCCGGGGCCCTCCCTCCCCGCCGGCCCGGCTCCCGGCGCCGACGATCTGCGCGCCGAGGCCCTCTCCGCGATAGACGAAACCATGAAGAGCATACCGGCCG
>JAJXZP010000070.1 GCA_021779995.1 bacterium
ACCGGCGGAGGCTGCCGGGCCTCGAACTACATCGCCTTCATCCGCAAGGCCCTGGTCGACGCGGGCCTGGAGCGCGTGCCCGTGATTTCGCTCAACGCGGCCGCGCTCGAGCGCAACCCCGGCTTCAAGCTGAGCCTCCCCTTCCTCCTGCGCGGCCTCCAGGCCCTGGTCTACGGCGACGCCCTCATGCGCGGCCTGTACCGCACCCGGCCCTACGAGGCTCGGCCCGGCTCGGCCCAGGCCCTCGTCGACGCCTGGACCGAGCGCTGCAAGGCCCTGCTCGAGCGGCCCTCGATCCCCGCCTACGTGCGCGCGCTCAAGGCCATCGTGCGCGACTTCGACGAGCTTCCGCTGCGCGAAGCTCCGCGCCGCCCGCGCATCGGCGTGGTGGGCGAGATCCTCGTCAAGTTCCACCCCGACGCCAACGGGCACATCGTCGAGACCATCGAGGCCGAGGGCGGCGAGGCCGTCGTGCCCGACCTCTTCGACTTCCTCCTGTACTCGACCTACAACGGCATCTTCCGCCGCCGCAAGCTGGGCGGCAGCCTCAAGGCCGAGCTCAAGGCCCGGGCGGGCATAGGCCTCCTGGGGCTCCTGCGCGCCCCGCTCGCGGCCGCGCTCGAGCGCAGCGGGCGCTTCGAGGCGCCCCCCACGATCCACGAGCTGGCCTCGGGCGTCGACGGCATCGTCCAGCTGGGCAACGCCACCGGCGAAGGCTGGTTCCTCACCGCCGAGATGGTCGAGCTCATCCACTCGGGCTCCTCGGGCGTCGTCTGCCTCCAGCCCTTCGCCTGCCTGCCCAACCACGTCACCGGCAAGGGCATGCTCAAGGAACTCCGGCGCCGCTACCCCACCGTCCCCGTCGCCGCCATAGACTTCGACCCCGGAGCCTCCGAGGTCAACCAATTGAACCGCCTCAAGCTCCTCATGGCCAACGCGCGACGCGGCGCGCGCCCGGCCCCGGCCGAGCCTTCCGCGGCCGACGCTCCCGGGACCGAACTCGAAGCCGGGCTCGGGGCGGCCTCCCCCGAAGAAGCCTCGGCCGAGGGATTCGCCGCCGAGGCCGCGCTCCCGCCCGACGAGGACCAGGAGACGGCCTAGGGTGTTCTCCCGAATTCCAGGACCTGCATTTGCAGGTAGAAGGGCGGCTTCTTGATGAGCCTCACGTCGGGAGCGATGTTGTAAAAATGGCGATGGTCGTTGGCCGAGTAGATTCGAGCCGTGATATCCCGCGGCTTGTGCACGGTGACCGCCGCCTCGTCCCCCGGCTCCATGTCCGTGAAATAGGTCGGATCCCAAACGGTCACGTCCACCTCGCGCGTTCGAGACGAGGCCGGGATCTCGAGGGGAAGGAAGAAGCGATAGTACATTCTATGGTCCCGGTACTCCGCGGAGAAATCTTTCGCGACCTTCGCGGCGACCGGCTCCCCGTCCGCGACGATCGTCGTAAAGAAGGAATACCGGGCCAGATTGTCGAAGTAGCCCCGCTCGAGGGCGGGAAGCTCGGAAGGGTCTATCACGCCGTTGTGATTGGCGTCGAACATTTCGAGAATCTGCTCGGAATGCTTCGCGTCGAAGCGCCAGGTCTCCTCGATTCCCGCGAGTCCGCTCGAATCCAGCCTGAAGTCCATCCAATAGGAAATCTTGACCGCGGGATGGGCCGAAGCCGCGATGGGGAGAAGCAGGCCGAGGAGCAAGGCCGCGAATCGAGCGGACAGGTATTTCATCGATCCCGGCATGACATCTGCTCCATGATTCGGCTCCCCTTCAGGGCTTGGTTCTCTCTGGCGTAGTCGAAGGCGCTCTTCCCGGATTCATCCCGTATCGTCACGTCCGCCCCCGCCGCGAGCAGCGCAGCTACGATGTCGGGATTCTCATTCCATCTGCAGGCCGCCATCAAGGCGGTCATGCCTTCGGCATCCCGCTCGTCGACTTTCGAGCCCGCGGCCAGGAGCGCGTCGAGGACCGAGGGGATCGAGTTGCCCTCCGCGGCGAGGATGAGGGCCGTTCGTCCCGTATCGTCGCGCTCGTCAACCTTCGCGCCGGCCTTCAGCAGCATCCTGAGGTTGTCCAGGCTCACGTAGAGCGAAGCGGGATCCTGTATGTCCGGCGAGCCCTTCGGCACCTCGCGGTCGGCGGGAGCGGCCGCTCCCGCGCCGCTGAAGGGCGAGGCCGGATCCAAGGCAGTGAATCCCGGCGCACAGATGGGACCGCGCTGGGAAGTGGCGAGCATGAGCGGAGTCATGCCCCGCGCGTCCTTGTCTTCCAGGTTCGCGCCCGCGGCTATCAGCATTCGCGCGATCTCCGGATCCGGATTCGAAAGTATGGCCCACATGAGCGGCGTCCGTCCGTCGTCGTCGCGATCCTCGATCCGGGCTCCCGAGCTGAGCAGCAGCCGAAGCACCGCCGGATTCGTCGCCTCGGCCGCGGCCCACATGAGCGGCGTCTGGCCGTAGCTGTTCCTCGCCTCGAGGTCCGCCCCCAGCCGGAGCAGGGTCTCGATCATCGGCAGATCGGGATTCTCGTCGACCGCGGTCATGAGGGCGGTCCAGCCCCTATTCGACCGCTCGTCGATCCGGGCTCCCCGCGCGATCAGCATCCGCAGTATGGCCGGATTGACGCCGCTGTCCGCGGCGCACACGAGCGCCGTCATGCCGTCGGCGTCCCGGGCGTTCACGTCGGCGCCGGCGTCGAGGAGGGTCTTCAGCACCTCGGGATTGTCGTTCCACCCGGCCGCGATCATGAGCGGCGTCACCCCCGCGCAGTTCGCGGCGTTCACCGCGGCGCCGCTTCTCAAAAGCTCGTCGGCCACGGCGGGGTTGCGGTTCCGGGCGGCGTACATGAGGGCCGTCATGCCGGTGGAGTCGGACTCGTTCACGTCCGCTCCGGCGGCCAGCAAGAGCCTGGCGACCTCGGGGTCGCGGTTCTCCGCCCCGTACATGAGGGCGGTCCTGCCGTCGAGGTTCCGCGCGCCGACGCGGGCGCCCGCGCCCAGAAGCACCCGAATCGCTTCGGCGTCGGAGCAGGAACGGGCCGCCATCATGAGCGCGCTCAGCCCGGCCGCGTCGGGTCGATTCACCTCCGCCCGGGCGGCGAGAAGCTCGCGCAGGATCTCGGGCCGCGCATTGGATCGAGCGGCGTACAGCAGGGCGGTCATGCCGTAGACGTCTGAGTCGTTTATGCCGGCTCCCGCCGCGAGCAAGGCCCGCAGGGCCGCGGGATCCGGATTGAGCGCGGCGGCGCGCATGAGCGGCGTCTCGCCCTCGCCATCCCGCGCGTCCGCTGTCAGGGCCGTCGCAGCCGCTGTCGGGCGTGACCGACTGGTCGATCGCGCCGACCCCGCACAATGCGGTTCCGGCGCTGGAACAGGATCCCA
>JAJXZP010000069.1 GCA_021779995.1 bacterium
CGGGAGGCGCGCTCCGAGGACGCGCGCTCCGCCGAGGCGCTCGTGCGCGAGCTGGAGGCCGGCCGTGCCCGATAGGCGCCGCGCCTGGGCCCGGGCCCTCGCCCTCGCCGCCGGCGATGGCGGGCGGCGCAAGGTCTATGCCGACGCCCTCGACGGAATAGCGCGGGCCTTGGCGGAGGAGAAGCGCGTGGGCGACTACCTCCTCGACCCCGCCATTCCCAAGCCGTCCAAGAAGGACTTCCTCTCGAGCGCGTTAGGCGAAAAAGACGAGGTGTTCTCGCGGTTCTGCGGCCTCCTGGTCGACAAGGAGCGCAGCTCCCTCATCCCCGCCCTCGCCGCCGTGTTCCGGCGCATCGTCGACGAGGAAGAGGGCGTGTCCCGCCTCCTCGTCGAGGCCGCGCGCGAACCCGACTCCGCCACGATCGGCAGGATAGGCGAGGCCTGGTCCAGATCCACGGGCGCCCGCTCCACCGTCTCCACCGTACGCATACTGCCCGAGCTCATCGCCGGCTACCGCCTGCGCTCCGGCTCGATCCGCATAGACTACTCCGTCGCCGGCCGCCTCGAGCGGCTCAAGAGGCGACTCATCCTTCCTTCGGGGACTTTTCCCCGGGGGGCGGGCGAAGGGAAGGATAACCAACATGCCCCAACGACCTGACGAAGTTACCGGCATACTCCGCGAGCGGCTCGCGGCTTTCGAAGACCGGCTCGAGCGCGACGAGGTCGGCACCGTCGTGCAGGCGGGCGACGGCATCGCGCGCGTCTACGGCCTCGACTCCTGCTCGTACGGCGAGCTCCTCGAGTTCGAGACGGGCGGAGTCGGCATGGCCCTCAACCTGGACGAGGACGACGTCGGCTGCGTGCTCTTCTCCGGCCAGGACAAGGTCCGCGAAGGCGAGACCGTCAAGCGCACCGGGCGCGTCGCCGAGGTGCCGGCCGGTCCGGACTTCATCGGCCGCGTGGTGGACCCGCTCGGCGTCCCCCTGGACGGCGGCGGCCCCGTGAAGAGCGAGCGCATGATGCTCATCGAGCGTCGAGCTCCCTCGGTCATTTCGCGCAAGGGCGTCTCGGTCCCCCTGCAGACCGGCATCCTCGCGCTCGACGCGATGGTGCCCATCGGCCGGGGCCAGCGCGAGCTCATCATCGGCGACCGCCAGACGGGCAAGACGGCCGTCGCCATCGACACGATCATCAACCAGAAGGGCCAGGGCGTGCTCTGCGTCTACGCGGCCATCGGCCAGAAGGCCTCCACCGTCGCGCAGATCGTGGAGACGCTCCGGCGCTACGACGCCCTGTCGTACACCATCGTCGTGGCGGCCACCGCCGCCGACAGCGCGGCCCTCCAGTACCTCACCCCCTACGCCGCCTGCTCCATCGCGGAGTTCTTCATGGATCAGGGCAAGGACGTCCTCGTGGTGTACGACGACCTGTCCAAGCACGCCGTCGCCTACCGCGCCCTGTCCCTGCTGCTCCGAAGGCCGCCGGGGCGCGAAGCCTATCCCGGCGACGTCTTCTACCTCCACTCGAGGCTCCTCGAGCGCGCGGCGCGCATGGCTCCCGAGAACGGCGGCGGCTCGATCACGGCCCTGCCCATCGTCGAGACCCAGGGCGGCGACATCTCCGCCTACATTCCGACCAACGTCATCTCGATCACCGACGGCCAGATCTTCCTCCAGAGCGAACTTTTCTTCTCGGGCGTGCGACCGGCCGTCGATGTCGGCCTGTCCGTCTCGCGAGTCGGCGGCGCCGCCCAGTCCAAGGCCATCCGCAAGATCGCGGGCCGCCTCAGGCTGGACCTCGCCCAGTACCGCGAGCTCGCCGTGTTCGCCCAGTTCGGCTCGGACCTCGACAAGGCGACGCAGGAGCGCCTCGCGCACGGACGGCGCCTGGTGGAGGTCCTGAAGCAGGCGCAGTACGCGCCCATGCCCCTGGCCCAGGAGATCGCGGTGCTGTACGCGGCGATCAACGGCTACCTCTCGGAGGTCAAGGTCGAGGATATTCGCGTCGTCGTCGATCAGCTGATGCAGAACCTCAGGTACAAGCACCAGGCCCTGCTCGAGGGCTTCCAGAAGACCGGGGAGCTCGGCGCCGACGCCGAAAAGGAGCTCCGCGAGGCGCTGGACGAGTTCAGAAGCCACACGAGGGCCGGCTGACATGGAGACGATGCGCGACATCCGGAACCGGATGAAGAGCGTCCACCAGTCGCTGCAGGTGACGAGCGCGATGAAGCTCATCTCCACCGCGAAGCTGCGCAAGGCGCGGCGCCGCCTCGACGAGACGCTTCCTTACTTCGAGGCCGTCCGCGGGGCCATCCGCGAGATCGAGGTCTATGCCGGCGGCAACGGCGAGAAGTGGTTCGACCGGCGCGAACGCAAAGAGGACCGGCGCGTGGCCACCCTCGTCATCACGGCCGACAAGGGCCTCGCGGGCGGCTACAACCATTCCCTCATCCGCTTCGCGGAGGAGCATTGCCCGCGGGGCTCCATCCTCCTCCTGCTCGGAGCCGTGGGCAAGCGCTATTTCATCGAGAAGGACTACCGTCTCATGGAGGATTTCGCCGTCTCCACCAAGGAGCCGACCTTCTACGAGGCGAGCGAGATCGCGGCCTTCGCCGCGTCGCAGTTCATCTCCGGCGGGATCGACGACTTCCGCGTGATCTTCACGCGCATGCATTCCACGGTCAAGCTCGAGCCCGAGATGATCACGCTGCTCCCCCTCGACGTCGAGACCATCTCCGCGCCCGGACGACGCTCGCTCGAGGATACCGTCTACAGTTACGAGCCGGACGAGGAGTCGCTCTTCGACGTGCTCGTCCCGCATTATCTCAAGGGTATCGTCTACGGCGCCCTCGTGCAGGCCTTCGCGAGCGAGCAGGCCGCGCGCATGACCGCCATGGACTCAGCTTCGAAGAACGCCGACGACATGCTCGATCGGCTCCAGCTTGTCTACAACCGGGCGCGCCAGGCCGCGATCACGAGCGAAGTGTCGGAGATCGTCGCCGGGGCCGCCGCTCTGGAAGATTAAGGGGTATATATGGCCGAGTGCATCGGAACAGTCGTGCGAGTGACGGGACCCATCCTCGATTTGCGGTTCGACGGAGGGGCCATGCCGGCCATCCTCGACGCCATCGAGATCGATAGGCAGGACGGCGGCAAGGTTCTCGCCGAGTGCCTCCTGCACATGGGCGACGGCATCGCCCGCTGCATCGCCATGGAGGCGACCGAGGGCCTCGCCCGCGGCCTCAAGGCGCGGGGCACGGGAGCTCCCCTGTCCGTGCCGGTGGGCAAGGAAGTGCTCGGCCGCATGTTCGACCTGGCCGGCCGGCCGATCGACGGCGGACCCGCGGTCCAGGCGCGGCTCTCGCCCATCCACCGCGACGCGCCGACGCTCGAGGAGCAGCGCACGAGCACCGAGATCCTCGAGACGGGGATCAAGGTCATCGACCTCATAGCCCCCTACGCCAAGGGCGGCAAGATCGGCCTCTTCGGCGGCGCGGGCGTCGGGAAGACGGTCATCATCATGGAGCTCATCCGCAACATTGCGGCCGAGCACTCCGGCTACTCGGTCTTCGCCGGCGTCGGCGAGCGCAGCCGCGAGGGCAACGACCTCTGGCACGAGATGAACGAGTCCGGGGTCATCAAGAACACCGCCCTGGTCTTCGGGCAGATGAACGAGCCGCCCGGGGCGCGCATGCGTGTCGCCCTCTCGGGGCTCACGATGGCCGAGGAGTTCCGCGACGGGCTCGGGCAGGACGTCCTCCTGTTCATCGACAACATCTTCCGCTTCATCCAGGCGGGCAGCGAGGTCTCGGCCCTGCTCGGGCGCATACCCAGCGCCGTCGGCTACCAGCCCACCCTCGCCAACGAGCTGGGCGCGCTCCAGGAGCGCATAACGTCCACCCGCAAGGGCTCGATCACCTCGGTCCAGGCCGTCTACGTGCCGGCCGACGACCTCACCGACCCGGCCCCCGCCACGACCTTCACCCACCTCGACGCCACCACGGTCCTCTCGCGGCGCATCGTCGAGAAGGGCATCTATCCGGCGGTCGACCCCCTGGCCTCCTCCTCGCGCATCCTCGACCCGCGCGTCGTGGGCGAGGAGCACAACGCCGTGGCCCGCAAGGTCCAGGAAATCCTGCAGCGCTACCAGGAGCTCCAGGACATCATCGCGATCCTGGGCATGGACGAGCTCGGACCCGAGGACAAGCTCACCGTCTACCGGGCGCGCAAGATCGAGCGCTTCTTCTCCCAGCCCTTCCACGTCGCCGAGCAGTTCACGGGCATCCAGGGCCGCTACGTCGCCCTCGCCGACACGGTGAAAGGCTTCAAGGAGATCATCGAGGGAAGGTGCGACGAGATTCCCGAGCAGGCGTTCTACATGGCCGGGACCATCGAAGAAGTCCGCGAGCGGGCGAAGAACCAGTAAGGCGCGGTATGGCGGAATTCCATTGCGAGATACTGACCCCGCATCGTCGCCTCTACGCGGGGAACGCCGAGGCGGTCATTTTCGTCACGCATGACGGCGAGCTCGAGATCCTCGATCAGCACGAGCCGTGCGTCATGCCGGTGCGCATAGGGCTCCTGCGGCTCAGGGCTGACGGTCGGACCAGAAAGGCGGCGGTCACCGAGGGTTTCGCGAGGGTGAAGAAGGGCCGGCTCGACATCTTCGTCGACGCGGCCGAATGGGACGAGGAGATCGACGTCCCGCGCGCGCGGAGCGCCCTTGAGCGGGCCAGCGCGCGGCTTTCCTCCGAGACCCTGCGCTGGCGCCTGGATGCCTCGGCCCAGGCCGCGGCGAGGGCGCGGAACCGGCTCGCCATCGCCGCCTCCGTGGTTCGCGCCGAGACTCCCGCCCAGAGCGTCGCCGAGGCCTCCCCTCAGCCCTAGTCGGATCGCCTGAGCCGCGGTCCGCCGGGGCGCAAGGACCGCGGGCACAGCGGCCGGGTGAGTGGCGCGGACACAGCGGCCGTGTGAGCGGCCGCGACGGACGGGCGCGACGGGTGGCCGCGACGGACGGGCATAGCGGCCGGGCACAGCGGCCGGACACAGCGGCAGCGACGGACGGGCCTGCCCGGGCGGAGGGCTCTCCCCTGTCAGGCCGACAGCTCGGTGATATACCCCGTGCGCAGGCAGGTGTCGAAGAGCTCATGGCTCAGGAAATCTTCCTGCACGTCTTCCCAGTCCTCGTGCCGATGCACGATCCTCACGAGATACCCTCCCTCGGTTTCGCTGATGAGTTCGAGGATGGAAGGGTCGCGATCGGCCACGGATTCCGACTTGATGGTGAATTGCCTCACGATCTCGCTCCTTGTCGGGGCGCCGGAATGGGCCGAGCAGCCCCTCCCCGACGCCGCCTTGATCGGGGAGCGCGTCGAAGCGCCACCTAGGGCGGGCGACTCCCCTCTAGTTTATCGGACGGGGAGGGGATGCGGATTAGCCGAGACCTTCGACCGCGGCGCGGGACGTACGAAGGCGCGGGGCGCACGAAGGCGCAGGACGTCGGTTCCGCGCGGGGCGCACGAAGGCGCGGGGCGTCGGTTCCGCGCGGCGGCTTCTCGGAAGCTGCCCGGCGGGATCGCGGCCGGGCAGCGAAAGGCGGCCGGGCAGCCTTCGCCGCACTCCGGCTTCGAGATCGGGCCGCGAAAGGCGGCCGGGCCATCAGCCCCGAGCGGCGATTTCTCGGGTTGAGCTGGCCGAGCGACGGGCCAGCTCGACATAGGCGAGAGCGTGTTCGGTCAGCTCGGCGACCTCCTCGTCCCGAAGCTCGCGCACGACGCGCGCCGGGCTGCCCACAATGAGCGAACGCGGCGAGAAGACCTTGCCCTGGGTGACGAGGGCCCCGGCGCCGACTATGCTGCGCTCGCCGATGACGGCCCCGTTGAGGATCACGGCGCCCATGCCGATCAGGGTCCGGTCGCCCACGGTGCAGCCGTGGAGGATCACGCGGTGCCCCAGGGTGACGAACTCGCCGACGAGGCAGGGCGTGCCGCGATCGACGTGGATCACACAGCCGTCCTGAACGTTGCTCGACGCGCCTATCCGTATGCCGGCGATGTCGCCGCGGAGCACGGCGGCGTACCAGACCGAGGCGTCCTCGGCGAGCTCGACCTCGCCCACGACTTCCGCGTTCCACGACACGTAGGCCGAGGGATGCACGCGGGGGACCTTGTCTTCGAAGCTATGAATCATGGTGGCTTTCTTATACAGCCCTCGGACCCTCCGAGTCCATCGCCGGCCGGGCTCGGCGCGCCGCGCCGCTCGGGCCCGCCGCGCTTGCCGGGCTCGGCGGCTCCGTCGAGGGCCAAGCTCGGTGCACCGCGTCGCTCGGGCCCGCCGCGCCGGCCAGGCCCGGCGGCGGATGCGCGGCTTGACAGTCGGCCGTCCGCCGTTTACCGTGACCGAAACCGAAAGGAAGAGTGACACATGAACGCATTGGCCGTCGAGGCGAACAAGGTCTTGGAAGGCAGCGCCGCGGGGCGGCTGCTCTCGGAGCTCGGAAAGCGCATGTACTTTCCCAAGGGCATCCTCACGCAGAGCGCCGAGGCAGGGGTCAAGGCCACGCGCTTCAACGCGACCATCGGCATGGCCTACGAGGACGGCGAGCCCATGATCCTCGACGCCGTGCGCGCGGCCCTGCCGGGGCTCACCGCCACCGAGGCCGTCGCCTACGCCTCCACCGGCGGCGTGGCCGAGCTCAGGCAACGCTGGAAGCTCGAACTCGAGCGCAAGAATCCCTCGCTCGCCGGCGCCTCCTATTCCCTGCCCGTCGTCGTGCCGGGGCTCACCGCGGCAGTGTCCTACCTGGCCGATCTCTTCATCGGCGAGGGCGACGCGGTCGTGCTGCCCGACCTGCACTGGCCCAACTACCGCCTCATCGTCGAAGAGCGGAAGCAGGCCTCGGGTCTCACCTTTCCGGTTTTCGCCGGCCCCGAAGGCGCCCAGGGCTTCAACGTCGCCGGACTCGAGGAGAAAATCCGCGAGGCCGGAGACAAGGGCGGGAAGGCCGTCTGCATCCTCAACTTCCCCAACAATCCCACCGGCTACTCGCCCACGACGGCCGAGGCCGAGGCGATCGTCGCGGCCCTCGTGCGCCAGGCCGAGAGGGGCACGGACATTCTCGTCATCGCCGACGACGCCTACTTCGGCCTGCAGTACGAGCGCAGCCTCCTGGGCGAGTCGATCTTCGCCCGCCTGACCGACGCCCACCCGCGGATCCTCGCGGCCAAGGCCGACGGCCCCACCAAGGAAGACTACGTCTGGGGCTTCCGGCTGGGCTTCGTCACCTTCGCCGGCGCGGACCTGTCGGAGGCCCGGCAGGAGGCCCTCGCCAAGAAGCTGATGGGCGTGGTCCGCTCCTCGGTGTCCAGCTCCTCCGCCCCGGCCCAGCACATCTTCCTCAAGGCCCTCGACTCCCCGGGCTACGAGGCCCAGAAGAAGCGCTACCGCGAGCTCCTGGAGGGGCGGTACCGCGAGGCCAAGAAGGCCGTCAGCTCGGGCGGCATGCCGCCCAGCCTCCGCGCCCTGCCCTTCAACTCCGGCTACTTCATGAGCTTCGAGTGCCGCGGCATCTCGGCCGAAGCCCTGCGCGTCAAGCTGCTGGAGGAGCGCGGCATCGGCACCATCTCGATGCAGGACCGCTACCTCCGCGTGGCCTTCTCCAGCGTCGAGGAGAGCGGCATCGCCGAGCTCTATCGCGAGATAGCCGCGGCGGCGGCGGCGCTCGAGGGCGCCGGGCGCTAGAAGATGCCCGGCAGCGAGTCCCGCGGAGCCTCCGGTACGGCGACCGAATCCCTCCGAGCCGTCCACCGGAGTTCGGGGGCGCGCGGGGGGCGCGGCGGATCGCTTCGCCGACGGCCCCTATCGAGGCGGCCGAGCCCGCGGCGAGCCCTGGCCCTCGCGGCCGCCCTGCTCGCCGCCGGCCTCGCGGCTGGGCAGTCGGCCGGATGGCGAGGAGGCGACGCCTCCGAGGCCCCGCTCCCCGAGCCCGCGCCGCCCGCGGCGTACCCTGCCGGCGAGGCCCCGGTCGACGCGGGCGGCTTCTCGGGCACGGCCAGCTGGTACGGCCCCGAGTTCGCGGGACGCCGCACCTCCAGCGGCGAGATCTACGATCCGAACAAGCTGACCGCGGCGCACCGCAGCCTGCCCTTCGGCACCCTCGTCCTCGTCCGGAATCTCGACAACGGCTCCAGCGTGGTCGTGCGCATCGACGATCGCGGCCCCTTCGCGCGGGGGCGGGTGATCGACCTCTCCGAGGCGGCGGCCCGACTCATCGGCATGATCCCCACCGGGACGGCCCGCGTCTCGTGCTCGATCATCCCGCCCGAGGAGGCCCTCGCCTGGAAGGGCGGCGGCATGGACGGCCGCCCGCCGCCCCCTGCCGAGGGGCGATCCGGCTCAGGCGCCGCCGGCTCCTCCTCCGCCCCGCCTTCCGAGGCCGGAAGCGGCTACGGGCAGGCGGCGGCCGCGCCTCCGGCCGGCGTCGAGCACGTCCGCATCCAGGTAGCCTCCTACGCTTCCGAGGCCAACGCCCGGGCCACGGTAGTCAGGCTGCAGAACTCGGGCCTCTCGCCCTCGATCGAGCGGGCCGGGGCCCACTACCGCGTGATCCTCCCCGACCTGCCGCCGGCCGAGGCGCGGAGGATCCGGATCCTCCTCAACGACATGGGGTACCGACTCCTCCTCGTGACTTCCTGGACCGACCCCGCCCCTTAGGCGCGGCGGGGCCCGTCAGCTATCGCGAGGCGCGAGGCGCGGGAGTTATTAAAGGCGGGGGCCGCGCCGTTCGGCACGGCCCCGTCGGGGCTATTTGAGGATATACGAGCTGAGCGGCGGGAAGCCGTTGAAGTAGACCGAGGAATAGCTCTGCGTGTAGGCGCCGGTGGTGAGGATGTAGACGCGCTCGCCGATCTTGGTCTTGTCGGGCATCGTGTAGGTCCATTTCTCGTACAGGATGTCCATCGAGTCGCAGGTGGGGCCCGCGATGATGATCTCGACCGGCTTCCCCGAGCCCTCGAAGTAGATCGGATACTTGATGGCCTCGTCGAGGGTCTCGATGAGGCCGCCGAATTTGCCGATGTCGAGGAAGACCCAGGGATAGCGCTCGTGCACCGATTTCTTGGCGATGTTGACGATCTCGGCGACGATGATGCCCGAGTCTCCGGCCATGGACCGGCCCGGCTCGATGATGATCTCCTCGGGCCAGCCGTCCGAGAAGCTGTAGTCGAGGAAGCGGTGGATGTCCTCGGCGTACTGGGCGATGGAGTCGGTCGGCTCGACATAGTTCGCGGGGAAGCCGCCGCCCATGTTGATCATCTTGAGGTCGGCGTGGAGCTCCTCCTTGGCCCAGCTGAAGAGCTGGCCCACCGTGGTGAGGGCCGAGGACCAGGCGCCCACGTCGCGCTGCTGCGAGCCGGGGTGGAAGGAGATGCCGTAGGGCTGGAGGCCGAAGCGGATCGCCGTCTTGATGAGCTGGCGGGCGAGGTCGGGGTGGGAGCCGAACTTCTTGGACAGCGGCCAGTCGGCGCCCAGGCCCTCCGTGAGGAGGCGGAAGAACACCTTGGAACCGGGGGCCGCTCGCGAGATCTTGTCGACGTCGGTCATGGAGTCGGTGACGAAGAGGCGCACGCCCTTCTCGTAGAAGTAGGCGATGTCCCGCTCTTTTTTGATGGTATTGCCGAAGCTCATGCGGTCGGGACTCACCCCCAGGCGGAGAAGCTGGTCGAGTTCCCATCGGGTGGCCACGTCGAAGTTGGAGCCGAGATCGCGCAGGAGCGCGACCACTTCGTCGTTGGGATTGGCCTTGACCGCATAGTAGATCTTGGCGAAGGGCAGATGCGCGCGGAGTTCCTCGTACTTGGACCTGATGACGTCGAGGTCGATGACGAGGCACGGCGTTTCCTTGTCGCGCGCGAACTCCTTGATCCGCTCGAACTTTTCACGGGGCATGAAATTTTCGAGCGGGAAACGGTACTGATCTTCCAATGTAGTACCTCTGATGTGAAAGATAGTCGTCGCCGCCTCGGAGAGCCGATCCACGAGCCCGACATCGCTGCGGGGCCGGCTCCGGGGCGTTTGCGGCTCCAGCGCAACCATAGGGGCATGCTTGCTATCTTGTCAAGGATGCGGTATACCGCACTATATGATAGGCTTTTTCTTCAAAAAGACCTTCTTCGACGGGTGGGACAACCTCTTCACCCTGGTCCTGCAGAATGTCGTTTTCGTGGCGCTCGCGGCGCTCGGGCTGCTCCTGCCTGCGGTGGCTCGGGTGCCCGCTCCCGTCTCCTACGCCGCGGCCCTGCTCGCCATCGTCGCCGGGGCGGTCTGGTGGTCGACCTGCGTCTACGCCCTGAACGAGGTCGCCGACTTCCATTCGGTGAAGATGGCCGATATCCCCGCGGCGCTGAGATCCTCCATCGGGCCCGGGCTGCAGTTGGGAGCCATCCTCGTCGTCCTCTGGCTCCTCGTCTCGATCGGCCTGCCCTTCTACCTGAGCCACGGCGGCCTCGCGGGCGCCCTCGCCGCGGGCGTCCTCTTCTGGTTCGGTCTCACGGCTCTGCTCTCGCTCCAGTACTATCTGCCCCTGCGTTCGCGGCTGGGCGGCGGCTTCGTGAAGAATATCCGCAAGAGCTTCGTCTTCTTCTTCGACAATCCCCTCTTTTCCGTTTTTCTGGCCCTGTACAACGCCGTCTCGCTGGCTCTTTCAGGGTTTTTGGCCTTCCTCATACCCGGCTTGGCCGGGATCGCCCTCGCCCTGGACGAGGCCGTGCGGCTCCGGCTCACTAAGTACGACTGGCTCGAGCGGAACCCCGGCGCCCCGCGCCGCGCCCTGCCCTGGGACGAGCTCCTCGCCGCGGACAGCGAGCTGGTCGGCAAGCGAACCCTCAAGGGTATGATCTTCCCCTGGAAAGAGTAGCCGTGCGCGGGGCGCGTTGACCAAAGGATGGGGATGACCTATTATCGGTGAAGGCCTATGTCCATCACAACGAGCCAGCAGATCGGCAAGTGGTACGATCTTTATAAAAGCATCGAAATCACGTACACCAAGGAAATCCTGAAGACTACGGGCCTCGATCCGCGCGGGGTCTTCCTGAAGTGTGTCGGCGAGCAGTGGCCCTGCGTCATCTACTCCGCCTCCTTCGACGGGGCCAAGGTGGTGGCGAGCTCCAAGCAGGCCTTCATGGACAAGGTCAAGAAGGCGAACAACCTCGTCTCGCTGCGCTTCAGCTTCAAGAACCCCGACAAGCAGGAGCCGCTGAGTTTCTTCATCGCCGCCCGGGTCAACGGCCTGGCGCCGTACGTCCAGTCGGGCGGCGACCTGCAGTTCGTGAACATCCAGTTCACCCAACGCCCCCCCGACGACTTCATCGAGATCCTCGGGCGCTTGCTCGACGCGAACATCAACTCGACCAGGCGGCGAGACGACCGCATCCTGCTCACGCCCGACGCGATGCGCCGGATCGGACTCGTCTCGAAGGACACCTTCGTCTTCGTCCAGGGCGTGCCGCGCAAGTGCATCCTGCGCGACCTCTCGTTCTCGGGCTGCAAGGCCATCATCGTCGGCATCGCGAAGTTCCTCGTCGGCAAGGAATGCACGATCAAGGTCGAGATGGAGGAGCCGCGGGAGTCGCTCGAGCTGAAGGGCGTCATCGTGCGCTACGAGGATGTCGAGGGCCGGAAGGACCTCACCGCCGTCGCGATCAAGTTCGACGAGCACGCGATTCCCATGACCTACAAGATACATATCAACGATTTCCTGAGCCAGGTGCGCCAGAGCCGGGTCGAGGGGCCCGGGCGGCCCGCCGACGCGGAGAGCGCCGCTCCGCCCGCCCCGGGCGCGCCCGCTCCGGGCGAAGGTTTCTCAATCCCCTAGGAGGGTCATTCACGTGGATCAGACTTCAAGCGGCGCGGGCCCCGGGGACGAGGCGCCCCGGCCCGGCGACGCCGCTCTCCGGCGTCTCGTGTTCATCGAGCTGCCCAACGCGCTCACCCGCGACATCGGCTCGTTCACGCCCGATCCCTCCATCCCCCTGCCGGTCGAGATCGGCGGCGAGAGCGAGCGCTTCGATCCGCGCCGGCTCACGGCCGAGGCGGTGGTCGCCGGGATGCTGCGTCTCCTCGCCTGGAACCCCGCGCACGAGCACGCCGACTACTACCGCGGCTTCGTGAAGGCGGTCAAACCCGATATCCTCGTGGAACTTTCCCAGGCGGGCATCGCCAAGGCCCAGGCGCGCGATTGGGAGATCGCGGAGGAGATTTTTCGCGCCCTCGCCGGACTCTTCCCCGCCGCGCCCGAGCCCCTGCTCGATCTGGCCATACTCTCGGAGGATCGGGCCGCGGCCTACACCGAGTCGGACCGGGAAGCCTTGGCCGAGGAGATGGACGAGCGCGCCTTCGACGCCTACAAGCGCCTGCTCGCGATGGAGCCCCCCTTCGCCCCGGCATTCTTCAACGCCGCCTTCTTCTTTCTGCGCCGCCGCAACTTCGAGCGCGCAGCCTCGCTCTTCGAGACCTACATCAAGATCGGAGACGACGAGGAGAAGAAGGCCCGCGCCCGCGAGATCGCCCAGAAGCTCGGCGAGCAGGGCTACCTCGACAATCTCTTCAAGGAAGCCTACGACTTCATCAGGCTGGGCGAGGAGCGGAAGGGGCTCGAGAAGGCGGCGGAGTTTCTCGAGCGCCATCCCGAGGTCTGGAACGGCTGGTTCCTCGTGGGCTGGGCGAACCGCCGCCTGGGGCTTTGGGAGGAGGGCAAGGCCGCTTTCGAGAAGGCCCTGGCCTTCGGAGCCGAGGGCATCGACGCGCTCAACGAGCTGTCGATCTGTCTCGTCGAGCTGGACCAGATTCCCGAGGCTCGGCGGGTGCTCGAGCGGGCCCTCCGCCTCGAACCCGAGAACGTGAAGATCATCTCGAACTTGGGAGCCCTAGCCCTCAAGCAGGGCAGGCGGGAGGAGGCTGCCGGATTCTTCCGCACCGCCCTGGAAATCGACCCGAGCGATCCCGCGGCCAAGAACTGGCTCGCGCAGCTGGAGTCGGACACCGACTAGGCCATGGCGAGGATTTTCGGCGGGTCGAGAAAGCCTCCGGCGGCCGCGCAAGCGCCCGCGCCCGCGCCAGCATCCGCGCCCGCGCAAACGTCCGCGGCCGCGCAAGCCACGGAGTCCGCGAGCCCGGCCGCCGAGCGCACGGGTGCCGAGCGTATCGCCGCGGAGCGTATCGCCGCGGAGCGTATCGCCGCGGAGCGTATCCTCGCGGAGGCCGCGGCCCTCGCGGCGCGGCCCTCCCTGCCCGCGAAAGCCGCGTTGCGCGATCTCGTCGAGGGCGCCTACGCAGCGCTCC
>JAJXZP010000179.1 GCA_021779995.1 bacterium
CAAGCCGAAGCGGTGCCCCCCGCCGAGCTCCAGCCAGGCTTCGACGGGCATCCGCAGCCGGGCCGTGTGCAGGTAAAACTCCTCCACTCCGGCTTGGTTCGTTCCCAGCGCGTATTCGAGGTCGAGGCCCAGAGCCAGGTAGCCGCGCCGCCCCCACAGGCTGAACAGGGGACGCGCGGGCACGAAGCGGACGCCGACCGTACTCGCGACGAGACCAGCGAGCGCGGCACTCCAGGCTCCTCCCATCGGAGCCCAGTAGCCCAGCGAGACGGGAAAGTTCAGGAGGTTCCGCTCGGGCAATTTCCGCGGCGGCCGGGGCCCTATGCCCGCATCGTCGCGAAGGTAGTGCGTGATCTTGCCCGCCAGATCGTCCATCAGCCGCTCGTAGTGCCCGGCATCATCGCTTCCCACGAAGACCGCCCTCGGCGCCGCGCCTCCCCGCTCCACGAGCTTCAGTTCGGCGTAATAGGAGTAGGATGTTCGCTTCAGGTATCCGTAGATGAGAGCGGGGCAGGCCGGGGACTGGCAGAGCATCGCCGCGTCGAAGAAGGTCTGCGGCGCGCCTTCCGCTCGGCCGAGCGCCGCGCTTTCCCGGCCGGGATCCGCCGCGGACAGGGGCGAAAAGGACAGGGACTCGCCGAAATACTCCGAACGCAGCCGCCCGAGGAGATCGCGCTCGGGAAGGCGAGGGGCCGGATCGCCGCCTCCGCTCTCGTCGACGACGACGATGGGCGCGATGCGTATATCGAGGTTGCCGAGGGCCAGGGCCGGGGCCGGGGCGCAGGCCGAGAGCAGAAGCGCCAGCACGAGGAGGGTCCGCGTCTCCCTGCGGCGGCGGCTCACTCATCCTCCGCGGCGAGCGCCTTCGCCGTGAGCGCGGCCGCCTCGGCGTCGCCCGGCAGGGTGCGCAGGACGGCCTTGAAATACTCGGCCGCGTCCTCCGGCCGGCCTCCGTACAGCGCGCAGAGTCCCGCCCTCTTGCGCGCCTCGACGGCGTCCGCCGCGGCAGGATCGATGCCGATGCGCCGCGCGAAATACCTCTCCGCCTCCCTCCACTCGCCCCGCTCCATCGCGATGAGCCCGAGCGCGTCCAGCGCGTCCTTCTGGCCCGGGTCGGATTCGAGGACGAGGCGGAGGTCCCGCTCGACGAGAGGGTAGCTGCCTGCGTCTCCCGGATTCAGCTTGAAGAGACTCAGGGCCGAGTAGAGCCGGGCCGTAAGGTTGTCGCTGTGGAGGCGCAGGGCGGCGGCGAAGCGATCCCGGGCCAAGGCGAACTCTCCGGCCGAGAAGTGCGCCCGGCCCGTAGCGAGTTCGCTCAACGCGGCCAGGTCTCCCTCGGCCGGCGCGCTCCCGGCGCAGGCAGCCGGCACGGCCGCGATCGCCTTCGCCTCGGCGGAAGGAGCGGCGGCGGAAGCGGGTGTCGCGGCGGGAACGGCAGCGGCGGCGGCAGCGGGTACCGCGGCGGAAGCGGCGACGTTCCGATTCCCCTCGGCCGCCTGAAGCGCCGACAGGCGCGCCTCGGCGGCGGCTCGTCCGGCCTCGAAGCTCCGCGACAGGGCCTCCAACGAGGAAGACGCCGCCCGCGCCGCCTTCTCGGAACGCAGCTCGAGACGGCCGAGGCCGGCTTCGAGCCGCAGGAAAAGCTCGGTCACCTCGGAGCGCCGGCGCTCGTCCAGGGTGCCGATGTCTGCGCCGATGCCGTCCATGGCCTTGCGCAGATCGCGCCGCAGCCCGGCGATCGAACCGACCTCGTAGGCGGCGAGCGCCGACAGGATAAGACCGGTCGCGGCGAGTATCAGTTTTGACGATGTCCTCACGCCCCCTCCTCGCCGGTCAAGCCGGACAAAATCCCGATGCTCCGATCGGAGACTTCAGCGGAGCGCGAGGCCGGAGCTTTCCAGCTCGGCCAGGCGTCTCTCCACCTCAGGATCGCCGCGCAGGTCAAGGCTGCGCTTCAACTGGCCGGCGGCTTTTTCGCCGTTTTTCTCCGTGAATTGGGCGATGTCCGCCAGGAAAAGGTAGATCGCCGGCTCTCGGCAGCCCTCACGGACGAGCGCTTCGAGGAGAGAACTCGCCTCGGCGGTCCGGCCGTCGCGATAGGCGACAATAGCCGCCGCATAACGTGCCTCGATGTCGTCGGGAGCGAGGGCCAGGACCCTCCCCAGGATATCCGCGGCCCGGGTCAGATCGCGGCGCTCGAGCGCCCCCTCGGCGCGGGCCACGAGTTGCCTGATCGAGATGAGCTTGACGTAGAGCAGCTGGACCGCGCTCTGGTAGTCGAAGTCGTCGCGGGCCGTCTCGAAGAGCGGTTTCTCGACGAGCAGCGAGTGAGGCCCGATCGAGGGCGCCGCGAGGGCGAAGCGGCCGTTGACGTCGCTCGTCACGGGATCACCGCCGTCCACGGACACGCGCGCCCCGGCCACCGGGACATTGTCGTCGTCGTAGACCATGCCGAAGAGCGGCGGCCCCGAGCCGCCGCCGGCCTGGGCGCGCCCCGTCGACGCGCAGGAAAGCGCCGCCGCGGCGGCGAGGAAGGCCGCGAACGCGAGGGGGCCCCTCATCGCCGCGCCTTTCCGACCCACAGAGTCTCGCCATCGACTTCAAGCACATACCGTTCCGTTTCGTCGGACACTAGCCGCGCCGGGATGCGCGCCGAACCGCCTTCGCCCGCCGAACCGTCGCCGCGGAGCCTGAGCACCCTGCCCCGTCGCTCGTCCTTGAAGAAAAGCCAGCGCATACCCGAGGTATCCTCCAGACTTCCCACGGCTCGCAGCCAGCTCGCCCCGGCCGGCTCCCGCGACCGATCGGCCGGCGGCGTCTTCGGCGCCGCCGCCTTGGCCGCGCCGAAGGCCGGCCGTGCGCGCAGGAAAACTCGGACGACGGCCTCGGGATCGGGCGCGGTGGCCGGCGAAGGAACTCTCCCATCCGGACCCGCGTCTTCCCTGCCCGCCCCGGGGCTCGCCGCGGCGGATGCCGAAACGGCCGACGGCGAAGCGGAAATCGCCGGAGCGCCCGGCACCGCGACGGGGCCCGGCAGGGGCGCGAGATAGGCGGCGAGCGCGCTCGCCGCGGAACCGATGACCAGCGCGGCCTGGGCGAGGCGGAGGACGTTAGTCGGCATTGGCCGCCGTCCTGAAGGTGGCGTCTATCTCGCCCGAGTCGGGATCGTTGCGGAGGGACAGAAAGATGATCGCCTGCGGTCCGAGGCTCACTGCGGCGTCGCGCAGGAAACGCAAGAAGCGGATCGCCGCGGCCTCGCGCGTCAGCTCCATCGCCTAGTCCTTTCGCGTCCCCGAGAGGCGGGAGCTCGAGGTGCCGAGTCACGCGCGGCCGAGCGCGGCCCTGATCGCGGCGCCCCG